>JAOTYM010000152.1 GCA_029861845.1 Gammaproteobacteria bacterium
TGCAACACCGATTAGCAGCCACATTCCCAAGATCGAGGTCAACGTGGTGACCGGCTGCAGTAGCCCGCGCGACACTTCCACTCCACCGTGGAACAGTGACATACGTCCTAAATCGGGTACCGCAAGTTGGCTGAGGTAAAAGAACAACACGCGCGATTGCGTGAGTAGTCGCTCGGTCGGGTTGAAGTCGCGAATCGGGTTTATCCCCGGCGGGCCTACCCATACATAGATGAGGTAGCCGACAATGGCCAAGGAAGGCAACACCAGTAACAGCATGAGGGCGGCTCGCACGCTTCTCGTAATATCCGGTCCGACCGCAAAGCGATAAAACACCAGTTCTATTACCAGCAGCAACACCGGTAGCAATGCGCCGGTTTCCTTACTGAATATGGCTAGTAATCCACAGCCAGCTATCCCGGATCCGATCCGAATGCATGCCGCATTCAGTCTACCGGCGAGCAGGCATGCGCGTCCTTGTACGTATAGCAATGCTCCCAATATGGTGAACATGGCCGCGAGTCCGGTCATGCGTTGTACGGCGTACAGAACCGTAGACACATGCAACGGATGTAGTGCCCATAATGCAGTGATTAGAAGCGCCGCCCATTGCACACTGATTCCGTTCAAGATACCTGGCCTTAGGTCTACCGCCGGAATGCGTGCTAGCAAATGCCGGCTAAGAAAAAACAACAGCAAGGTGGTAAGCACGTGCACAACGATGTTCACGATCTTGATCGCAAACGGTTCCATCGCGCCGGCGAAATAATGACTCAAGGCAAAGCTCACCATTGACACCGGTCGCCGCAAGGGTCCCGATCTATTCGAAAACGCCGCCTCTTCCAGCCCAGCCATGCTCAGTTCAGTAAGATAGATGTGACGATTTCCGAGCAGATTCGAGAAATCGTCGAGCATGAATGGCCCCTTGGCGCCTGGGTAGTAAATAACGGACACCAGGACAATCAGCGCCGCCAAGCCCCAGGCGACGCCGTGTCGATCTAACCACGCTAGTTGTCTATCCGATCGGTTGGGCATCGACGCCTCAAGTTCCTTCTCTTCCAGGTAGTTTAGATTACCCGCCGGTACAGCCACTTAGCCGAAATCTGCCTGCCACACCGTTTGCTATAGTTCTGAACAATGAGCCAACCAACAGCGTTTATAGCATCGAACCGCCTTAAACAGGCGCGGATCTTTGACGCTGGAGTATCGATGCGAGAATACGGGGTAAAAAGCACACAGCAAGCGTTTACGCTGGTTGAGCTAGTGGTGACGCTAATCATTGTCGGTTTGCTCGCCGCAGTCGCGGTGCCACGCTTTTTTGACCTGCAACCGTTTGCGGCCCGCGGGTTTTCCGATGAAGTACTGGCGGCCGTGCGCTATGCTCAAAAACTCGCGGTGGCGACCGGTTGCGCCGTTCAAGTGACCATTACGCCGGCGCAATATGTCCTCAATCGGCGCGCCACTACCTGCACCACCGGTGCCTTTACCGGCGCGGTATTCAACCCCGGCACCAGTCAGCCCCAGTTTTCGGGGCAACCCCCGAGCGGTGTCGCGCTTGCAGCGGTCCCGGGTGTCTTTGTCTTCAATGCCCTCGGTCAGTCTTCGGCCGCCGTTACCATCACTGTCGGCGGGCGCACGTTTCAAGTAGTGCAAGAAACAGGTTTTGTGTTTTGAGCCCTAGCGCCCTGCAGCGATTACGCCAGGCCGGCGCCACGTTGATCGAGCTCGTAGTCTCCATCGTCATCGTCGGCATTGCAGCTGGTGGTGTGTTACTGGCGTTTCACCAGACGGTGCGCCACAGCGCCGATCCCATGGTGTTGCATCAAGCGGTGGCCATCGGCGAAGCCTATATGGAAGAGATCTTGCTAAAGCCCGTTAACGATCCCGATGCCGATGGCGAAGCCACCCGTCCGCAGTTCGACGATGTCGATGACTACAATGGCTTAAACGATGTCGGTGCGCGTGATCAAGATAACAACCTAATCGCCGGCCTTGGGGCGTATACGATCAACGTTACGGTTGGCACGCAAGCGCTGCCGGGTATCGCCAATGCGCTTCGGGTAGATGTGCAGGTCACTGGCCCGAATGAAGTGGACGTAACCCTCAGCGGTTACCGCACCGATTATTTCTAACGCCAATGAATAGTTCGCTAATCAAACTGCGATTATCCGGCTTTACGCTAGTGGAAATGGTGGTGGTTATTACCATCGCCGGGATCATCGGCACCATGGCCACTTACTTCATGGTTAACGTGATGCAAGGTTATGACGATCAGTCTCGTCGGGCAGACCTTGTTGATTCTGCCGATAGTGCACTGCGACGTATGCAGCGAGATGTGCGGCGGGCATTGCCGAATAGCGTACGGGTGGTCAACGAAGGTAATGGTAACGGCAGGGTGTTGGAGCTATTGCAAACCCTAGACGGTGGGCGCTATCGTGCGGCACCGCCAGGGCTCCCTGTCAACATACTCGATTTTACAAGCGCTGACACCGACTTCGACATGTTGGGGAACTTGTTGTGCACCACCAACCCGGCCGTCACCGGTCCCTGTGCCAGCTACACCAATCACCTGCTAGTCATCTACAACCTGGGCCAGGTTGGCGCTGACGCCTATACCGGAACCAATGTAATCGCCACTGGTACGATAGCGGTAGGTTCGGGAGCAGCGGCCGATGGTGTGTCGGATCATATTACGATTGCCCCCGCTTTCCAGTTTGCTTTCGAGTCACCGAATCAACGTTTTTTCATTGTTGATACGCCAGTCACCTATCTTTGTGATACGGCGGCGGGAACGTTGACCCGATACGACAGTTATCCCCTGACCGCCGATCAAACCGACATCGATACTGCCGTTGAGCTTCTGGCGGTTGGCGCGACGCCGGCCTTGGTGGCGAACAACGTTACCGCCTGCGCTATTGACTATCAGTCTGGCGCTAGCGTGCGTGCCGGTCTGGTGACCTTGGCGCTCACCGTGGCCGATGTCGCAACCAATGAAGGCATCCGCCTGTTGCACGAAGTGCATGTAGACAACGTGCCATGATGAAACCTGCAGTCGCAATATCCAGATACAAGCAACGCGGGGTCGGGCTAGTGGCCGCTTTATTTCTTGTGGTTGTGTTCGGCGCCCTCGGCGCATTCATTGTCACCATTGGTGGCGCCCAGCAGCAAGCCCCGGTTTTAGCGGTGCAGGGCGCGCGCGCCTATCACGCCGCGCGCAGCGGTATCGATTGGGGCATTCATCAGGTTCTCAATACCGCACTCGGTACCATGTGCAATCTGACGCCGGCGGCACCCTTTGTTACGGGACCGTTTCCAGTACCGGGACCGGGCCTTAACGGATTTCAGGTGACCGTGAGTTGCAACTACACGCAACATCAGGAAGGGGCGCCGACGTTCGAAGTATTTTTCATTACCTCCACCGCCACCTTTGGCGCCTTTGGTAGCCCCGATTATTTCTCTCGAACGATTGAAGCCACGGTCACCAACGCGCCATAAAAACCCGACTTGTCCTTAGCTTGTGAAACGATGAACGACTACCAGCAGTTGCTGCGTAAGTACTGCCAGGATGGTGACCACGGCGCCTTCCGCACTTTCTATCGCGCGCAAGCGACGCGATTGTGGCGTTTCCTTATCGCCCGCGGCTGCGACCGGGATAGTGCCTACGATCTGCTATCCGAGGCCTTTCTCAAGTTCATCCAATCGGTGTGTAAAGACCCATCTTCACCGGTGGCGTTTTTGTATCGCATCGCCATCAATCTGCACATCGATAGCTACCGCCGCCGCCAAGCCTCGCCCATCGATGCCACCGTCGATGCCGATGACCTGGAGCCCTTGGCGGGTGAGGCGCCGGATGACCACGCCCACGTGCGGCGCCTTGTACAAAACCTGCCGGCAGACGAGCAAAACCTGCTGCTCATGCGTTATTGGGTAGGCATGACCCACAAGGAGTTGGCGCAAGTATTGGATATGCCCGAGGGCAGCGTGCGCCGGCGCTGTGCGGAGACCCTAAAGAAAGTAAGGGATAACTGGGAGCAGGAATGAGCATTCATACGACAGCGCCGCCAGACGACGATCGGTTGGCCGCCTTGATCGGCGAGGCCTTCGAGGCACTGCCGTCGCCGGATCGCTGGAAGCTAAAGCACATCGAGGAGCGCCTGAGCCGCGCCCTTACCCGCAAGCCGCAAGCGCGCAAGCCATCGATGTGGGCCTGGTGGCTGGCCGGTGCCCTGGTCGTGGGAAGCGCTACCGCCTGGTGGGTGTACCAGTCGCACAAGCGAGCGGCCGAGACCGAATCGCTCAATCCCGTAGTTGAGCAAATCATGCCACTCGAAACACCTGATGAGCGCGAGCCGAAAGCTACTCAACCCGAGGCGCTGCTAAGCCCAATCGATGCGACGACCAAGACGCACGAGGACGCCAATCAACAAAGGCGCCCGACGATTTTTAGACGGGAAACGTATTGAGGATGAAACGAGGCAAAAGTAAAAGATCTTTATGCGTGCGGCTGCTGGCCCTAGTGGGCTTATGGCTCGCCACATCGCCTGCGTCGGCGGTACCTCCCGCGATCGACGCCGTGTCTACCGGTTCAACCAATGGCGGTTCCGGCATAACAATATCGCATACGACTTCCGGCATAGAGCGCCTCATGTTGGTGGGTGTGTCGATTAACAATGACCGCAATGAGACGGTCACGTCGGTTACGTATAACGGTGTAAACCTAACACTCGTCGGTACCGCGGAAGAGGCCGACAACGCCCGCGTAGAAATATGGCAGCTCCTCGCACCGCCTACCGGGACCTATAACGTCGTCATTACGTTTGACCAGTCGCTGCAAAGGCAGGCGATTGGCGGCGTGATGACCTTTACCGGTGTCGACCAGTTTGTGCCAGTTGGAGCGTTCGCCGGGGCAAATGGCTTATCGGCGACAGCCAGTGTCAATGTTTCCTCCGCGGCGGATGAGCTTGTTTTTGGCGTTGTTGCGGCCGAGCGACCAGCGAGCCTGACGCCGGGAGCAGCGCAAACGGAGCACTGGAATATCATCATTGGCGGCGGCAGGACCGGTGGTGCTGGCAGTACGCAGGCGGGCGCCGGCACCGTCACGCCGTCATGGACGCTAGGACGGTCTGAAAGTTGGGCCATCGGCGCCGTCGCAATCAAACCGCCGAGCACAATCCCGAGGGTCTCTTCGGCCACCAACCAGGGGTTTATCGTCGGCGATCCGCCCACGGTGGCCGCCACCATTACCATTACCGACGCAAGCGTTGCCCCAACCATTACGGCCATGAACGATATTCGCATACGCATTCCCGCCGGTTTTAACATGACGTGGGACACATCGGTGACAACCGTCACGGTCGGGGGTGGTGCCGCAGCCCGGGTCAACGCCACGCTTTTGCCCTACGAGGATGGCAGCAAGACGGTAGTGCTCGATGTGACTACCGGCTTTGCCGCGGGCGACCAGATCACCATCGGCGGTCTGCAGTTTGCCGGCTTCACGGCGCCATCGCCGGCCGACAACCTGGAATTGGAGGTCAATAACGACGGTGTCGTGTCGGCCACCGACGACAAGACTATTACGATCACGGTGACCTTGGTCGCTTACTATGCGATGGATGAGCTGTTGTGGAACGGTACGGCCGACGAAGTCCAGGACAGTAGCGGCAATGGCAATCACGGCGTCCGCCTGGGAGCCGCTCAGACGGTTGATCCCACTCCGCCGACGCCACCCGTCACCTGCCGTGCGGGCGACATTCCGGCCAACGCCACTGATACTGTCGTTGATGCGGTCGCCACCCCGGTCGATGTAGATGCGAATATCGGCGATAGCGGAACCATCGACTTCTGGTACAAACCCAATGCCGCATGGAATGGCGGCGTTACTCGAACGCTGTTCGATGGCACTCGCGATACCGGTGGTGGCGATAGTGATTTCTTCCTGGTCATAGAGGGCAACGGTCGCTTGCGCTTCGAGCTCGAGCGTGGCAACGGCGGTACCGTTAGGGTAACGACCTCGCAGCTGACCTTTCCCGCCAACGAGTGGCATCACATCGCCGTCACTTGGGCGTTCCCTATCGGCCGCGTGCGCATCTATGTGGATGGTAGCCTCGCGGCCGAGCGTACCGGCGATAACATTGTCATACTCGATCACGACACTCTGTATATCGGCGATAACAGAACCAACACCAATGGACGTACGAAAAATTCCGCTGACGGCGTCATCGACGAGACGTACATCCATAGCGTGGAGGGCGACGCCACCCTGATTGGGGCGGACATGAACCGTTCGCATCCCTGCGCTGGCATCGGCCATTTCGCCCTTATCCATGATGGCAATGGCATCAACTGTCAGGCGGAGCCGGTGACCATCCAAGCGCATAACAACGCCCATGGGGTCATCACCTCTTACACCGGCACCATTACGCTCTCGACCACGACGAATCGTGGCGATTGGTCACTCATAACCGGTGGCGGTGTCCTGGATAACGGTGCGCCCGACGACGGCGCCGCAACCTATACGTTCGCCGTGGCTGACAGTGGACAGGCCACGCTCGGCCTCCGCGATACCTATGTCGAAACCACCAACATCGACGTGACCGATGGCACCGCTAACGAGGATGCGACGGAAGATCCGAATCTGATCTTTGCCCGGGCTGGATTCAATTTTCTCGCTGGTGGCGTAAGCAATGTCATCGGCACCCAGATCGCCGGCAAGCCGTCGGACACCGCGCCTAGTAGCCAGGTCCTGGAATTGCAGGCAGTCAATACGAATGACGATACGGGGGCCTGCGAAGCAGCGCTGGTAGGGGTCAACACCATTGATCTCGCGTTTGAATGTGAGGATCCCGCTACCTGTACGGCACGCGAGGTCGACGTCGAAGGCACCAATATCACCGGCAACGACTTTGGGGCGCCGCTTAGTTATACCGGTGTGAGCCTCGATTTTGGTGGCCCCGCCGACTCCACTGCCACGTTCGTCATGTCCTATCCCGACGTGGGCAGGATTCAGTTGCATGCACGTAACATCTTGTCTCCATCGGGCGAGCCGATGCTAGGCGCGAGCAATGCATTCGTCGTGCGACCGTTAGCATTTCTGGTGACGGCGGCAGGCAATCCTCGGGCGAGGAGCCAGGGCGGACTGGAATATGTCAGCGCCGGTACGGATTTCACCGCGACGGTA
>JAOTYM010000062.1 GCA_029861845.1 Gammaproteobacteria bacterium
GCGCACCCATACCCGCATGTAACGCGCTCATGTGCAAAAGCCGCCTAACCCCAGCTTCCCGGCACGCGTTTACAATCTTGCGTGGAAGTTCAACGTGTACCCGTTCAAACCCTTTCTCGCCGCGACCTGGGGCATTGAGGATACCAACCAAATTAATGACTGCATCCAAGCCCTGGAACTGTTGCCGGAGGACCCCAGCATTGTGGACATCACCCTCCGACATATACAGGGTTGGTAGGGTCAAAAGGCTGGACTTATTACGCTCGCGCCGACGGGTAACAATCCGAACATCGTACCCTCGCTTTACCAACCGCGTGGCGAGATTGCGTCCAACAAAACCAGTCCCACCTAGGATACAAACCTTCTGCGTCGTCATCCGTTTTGGCTCCAAATGTAACTTCGACGTATCTTCGTGCAGTTTGTACAAACCGTTAGGGATCAAGTCAAGCGCTTAGAATGCCCCGGGTATCAGCCGGCGTCGGCCGAGCCGCGGCCTCATCCCGCCGGGTCTAGAATCGATTTCGAAAAAGGACACGCAGATTCCGCCTCGGGCGCCGAGGCCCGTGCGGCCACCGATGGCATGCGCTGACACAGCCTGACAGGGCGACGCCCGAGTCGATGATCATAGACGGCGGTATAGGCCATCACATTCTTGACATAATCGCGCGTTTCCTCAAAAGGAATGGTTTCTACCCAAACGTCGGCGTCGATTGCAGCGGACTGCGGAAGCCAGCCACGTACCCGGGTCGGCCCAGCATTGTAGGCAGCAGTTGCCAACATCTGGTGTCCCTTATAACGGCGCAGCATATTCTTCAAGAATGCAGCGCCAAGACGTAGGTTATTTTCCACGTTGAGAATCGCGTCGTTGCTACGGATACGTAACTTCAGTTGGCGTCCCGTGGCACGACCAACACGCGGCATGAGTTGCATCAGACCAAGCGCACCAGCGCTCGAACGGGCATCGGCTACAAAGGCACTTTCTTGGCGCATTACGCTGAAGATCCAACTTGGATCCAGGCTATTGGCTTTAGCATTAGTTTCTACCATTGGCCGGTATAAGAGCGGAAACCGTAAATCGATATCGTGCCGGTGACCGCTCTTGCTGAGTGTATAGACTACGCGATCATGCCAGCCCCACTCGCGGGCGATTAGGGCAGCTACCTTAAGTTCGCGTTTGTCCATGCGTGACAGATTCCAGTTCCATTGTCGACGGGCTGTCACGAAATCTCCAATCGCATACAGTTCTCGCGCCGCACGAATGCCGGGTCTTTTAAGCAGTTGCATGACCTCATCGGGTGAGGCATTTATCGATCTGTGTTGCATCGTATAGCCCACACCAATATGGTCGGCTGACAAAAAGCCATAGTAATTGCGCTCTGTCGCTACCAATGCAAATAAATAGCGTGCCTTCGCGTTCTCGCCGGTTTGCGCCATGACACGCGCCGTCCAATACAACCAGAAGCGATCTACCTGTTCGTCTTCAGTTAGATTCTCAATCACTTGTTTCGCTTTCTGCCAGTCACCCGCGCGCAACATTGCCCTGAGACGCCAATGTCGTAGGTCCTTATCATCACCACTTTCAGTTACCCTCGAGAGCCATTTCTCGGCACTGGGAAGATGTTGCCGAGTGGCAATGATGCCCACTTCGCGCAATATCCGATCTTCGTCTTCGGTGAGCGCGCTGTGCTTTTGTCTGAGTCGCTGCCATGTCATCATAGCCCGATCGGGGTCGCGATTGGCCAGGCGTATGACACCATTGGTAACGATCATTCGGGCCAGCTCGGTTTCAACCGGATAGTCGATTTTCAACAATCGTCTAGCCGGATCACGGTATAAGGTCTGCCAGCGCCGCAACCAAACCTTATCATTCGCATTTAAATATTGATTCGCGACTTGACGCGCATGACTCAGTCTGTTGCGCGCCATCAGTAGCTTGATTCGCGCCCATACCAAATCACGCGTCAAATAACCAGCCTCTTGCCAGTGGCGAAACACCTTGTCACAAATAGCTGGTAAGCGCTTGCGGGTAAGCCAAAGTCGCTCGACTTCGTGACTCAGACTCTCCGCGTCAGCCGTGCTGGCAAAAAGCAGCTTAAGTCGGTAACAGCGCAACTTCGGGTTGCTCACCGTACCCCGATACTCCTTAAGAAAAGTCTCTTCGTCACCCGCTGCGGCCAGATGTTCTAACCATATATCGCGCAGCTGCGTACTAATGGGTGCATGTTTATTCTCGTCTAAGAACTGCCGAATCGCGCCGATCGGTGTCGAGGAAATGCGCTGCTTTAGAAATTCGTACTGCAGATATCCCTGCAGGATATAGTCATCCAAGCGCGTGTACAAAGCGTGAAAGTTGTCAGGGTCACGCTTTTTTAACGCCCGCTTCGCATCTAAATAGTCCTGCCGCTGTTGTTGCAACTCAACGGACGCAAACGCGGGCAATACTAAGGTCGCATGCAAATAAAGCAAAAATACGAGCGTTATCTGGACTCGCAGCATAACCGCGCACATAGGTGTAAGTATAAAGGAATGTGCCGTCGGTGGCTTATTGAGTCGACCTACGATAGGCCCAGATCATTAACAACACGCCGGCGACGATCATAGGAAAACTCAAGAGCTGCCCGGTTGTTACCCAACCAAAGGCGATATAACCCAGGTGAGCGTCTGGCTCACGTACGAATTCTATTAAACACCGGAATACACCATAACTTACCAGGAATAATCCAGATACGGCAGCGGTGGGACGGGGCTTGGAAGAATAAATCCACAGAATCAAGAACAACGCCACGCCTTCGAGCGCGAACTCATAGAGTTGCGTAGGATGTCGAGGTTGGGGACCAGCATTGCGAAATAGCATGCCCCAAGGAACATCCGTGACCCCACCCCAAAGCTCGTGATTTATAAAGTTACCGATACGGCCCGCCCCTAGCCCAATCGTTACCAAGGGCGCAATGAAATCCGTGACCGCCAGCCACGAGCGCTTTGTCCTCCATGCGTAGAGGACCATTGCAACAATGACGCCTAATAGTCCGCCGTGAAAGGACATACCACCCTTCCAGATCTGTAGTATTTCCAGCGGATTCGTAAGAAAGTGACCAGCACTATAAAACAGCGTATATCCCAGACGCCCGCCTAGAATCACACCAACCGCTACATAGACCAACAGATCGGACACTTCCTGCTTGGTCCACCCTGAGTCGGGACGACCCGCGCGATAGACGCCCAAGGCCCAACCACCAACAAAGCCAACGATGTACATAATCCCGTACCAATGAATGGCAACAGGACCGATGCTTATGGCAATCGGATCAATGTCAGGGGCGGTGAGCATCAGGATTTATTGGCTGGCGGCAGTGTCCGCGGTTTATGAGCCGCTCGTTAGTAGGCGGTCAGCTTTCCAAATACGCACGTGCTGACCGCGATAAGGCGCTTCGAAAGCCGGTTTACCTATCCCCGCTATCCGCGGTTGCCAACCGGCCGTGTAGGTGACGACCAAACCCTCAGGGTGTCGCGCTGACCACCGCGCTGCAGCAGCACCATCGATCACTTCCAAGGTGTTTTTTAATCGCCCCGCAAATTGGAACTGCCCATCGTAAGGACCGACGTGGGCAATCGGCCGTCGTTGGCGCTCGGCGTTGGCAAGGTACACCGCTGCTTCATTCGCGCGATAGAGGCCATCAAACTGCGAACCGACGCTTAGAATAACCAGAACTAACAGCGCTACTCCACCCACAGTGAGGTTCGTGACCCGCTGGGTGCCGCCGGCAACCGGCAACCAAGCAAGGGCAATTCCTACGAAAGCGATGCTAATGCCTATGAAAGGTGAGAGCTCCCATAACATAGACGGCAATGCTTCAAGTCGGGGTAACCCGGGAAGAGCGGCCAACGTGCCGCCTAGAAACACTATGGGGAAGGCCATACTTGAAAATGCACTGTCTTGTCCATGAACCACCAAATCTTCGTCCACCAAGAGATACGCCACACCAAGCGCAAAGGCAGGTAATAACGGCAACAAGAACTGGGGCTGCTTCAGCGCTATCAGCGACAAGATCACAATCGTCGGCCATGCCCAAAATAAACTAAATGCGAGGCCGGAATCAATTTTCTCGCGGCGTACGTGCCACAACCGCATCCACACAAGCGGAAAGATGGACCAGGGCAAAGTAACTACAGGCACGAGTGCGAGATACCACCACCAGGGATGAGACGACGCGAAAAATTCCAGGCCCGCACCCATTAGGGGTGCCATCAGAAAACCGTTTACATAGACAGCGCCGTCCGGCTTTTGGGAGACAACGACCGCCCATACTATGCAGATACCGGCAGCGACGACCACTGCCTTAGCCACCTTGCCGTACCAGCGACTCCATTTCACTTTACGCTTACTGCCAACCCAGAACGGTGCCAGCAAAGCCAACGGCAACAGGTAGACAAAAATCGCTGGGCCACCAGCCAACACGCCAAGGCCTAGGCTTAATCCGAGTAACGGCCACGCAAGTCGCCGGCGCTTGCGTAGCATCGTGGTGATGGCAACTGCACCTAATGAGGTGAAAAAAACCAACAGCATGCTGTTCAAGGTTAGCGTCAAAAAGATTGTCCAACACAACATGCCGAGCATTATTACCGGTGCATATGCCGCTATGTTGAGCTGTCCCGGCCACAACGCGCGCGCCAATCTTCCAACTAAGACAAGACTGCCCAGGCCAAACAATGCTGGGATCAATCGTGGCCACCATTCATTGACGCCTACCACGCTCCACCCTAGATTAATTAGCCAGAACATTAGCGGTGTCTGTTGTGTGTAAATCTCACCGTTCAGATAGGGAACCAACCAATCGTTGCGTGTCCACATCTCCCAGGCAACCGCAAGCGACCGTGTTTCATCAACCGGCCAAGGCGATCTTGCAAACAACGAGGCAAGCACCGGCAAGAGCCACAATCCGATCCAGGCTAACACCACTTTCGTGGTGTGAAGTCGTACCAGTCCCCTGTGTCTGTTTGCCTTCGGGCCCAGGCGCGGTGCGGCGACCGCACTCATCTCGATCTCTTCGACCACGAGACTCTCGATCGCCTTTAGGCTGGGGTCGGTAGTTACGTGCGACCTACGCTTAGGGCGTTGCTTGTCCTTGCGCCTGATTTTGTTCCAAAAGTTTGCCAAAGTATTTCGGGAATTACGGTGCTTATCGGGATTACCTTAGAACGATCACTCTAAATAGTAGCAGGACCGACGTAGGAGTGTGAGAAGCCCCGAAAGATAGCATCATCCTCGCCGGAACGGTCAAGCCTTACGACAAATACTGTATGATCCGATATAGTTGAGTCTCGGCAGATTATATCCTTGATCATGGTAGACACGCGACACACCAATCGACTTGTCACAGAGACTAGTCCGTACTTGCTACAGCACGCCCACAACCCAGTGGACTGGTTCGCGTGGAACGAGGAAACGCTCGAGCTCGCGCAAAGCGAGGACAAGCCCATCCTACTATCAATAGGTTATTCCGCCTGTCATTGGTGCCATGTCATGGAGCACGAATCGTTCGAAGATGACGATGTTGCCAAACTGATGAATGATCTCTTTGTGTGTATTAAGGTCGACCGCGAAGAGCGGCCGGACTTAGACAAGATCTACCAGACTGCGCACCAGATTCTAATACAACGCCCGGGTGGTTGGCCGCTTAACATGTTTCTAAAACCGGACGACCGTATGCCCTTCTTTGGTGGCACCTATTTCCCAAAGGAACCGCGATACGGTATGCCCGCATTCAGCGACGTCTTAAACCGTGTGGCGCGATTCTATCGGGAAAACCGTGACTCTCTCGATCAACAGAGTGAATCGCTGCGCGATATCTTTAAGCGCATACAACCTAGCGGTGCCACTGATACAGCCCAAATAACCCCCCATGTACTGAACCAGGCGTATGCAGAACTCAAACAGCAATACGATCCGCGCAACGGCGGATTCGGTGCCGCACCTAAGTTTCCTCATCCGCCTTCTATTGATCGATGTCTGCGCTATTGGGCACAGAGTGTGATCTCCGACGATACCGATTCGCAAGCACTGAGCATGGCAGCGCATACTTTGCAAGCGATGGCGTCAGGAGGACTCTATGACCAACTCGGTGGTGGATTCTGTCGTTATTCGGTCGATGAGATGTGGATGATCCCCCACTTCGAGAAAATGTTGTACGACAACGCCCAGTTATTGAATTTATATGTCGACGCCGCGATTGTTACCGGCGAGCACGGGTTTTCAGGCATCGCCTCCGGTACCGCCGATTGGGTGATGCGCGAAATGCAATCACCAGAGGGAGGTTATTATTCAACGCTCGATGCAGACTCCGAAGGAGAAGAGGGAAAGTTTTATGTATGGACCACCGATGAGATAAAAGCTCTTCTAAGTGACGAGGAGTGGTCCGCGGTACAACGTCGTTACGGTCTGAACGGTAAGGGTAATTTCGAAGGGCGATGGCATCTGAACATTCGTGCCGATACCGCTTCCGTCGCTAAAGATCTGGGCATACCCGAATCGCAGGTCGTTGCCACCATCGAGAGCGCACACCAAAAGCTCTTACGGGTACGCGAAAAACGCGTACGTCCCGGGCGCGATGAAAAGATACTGACCTCTTGGAATGGACTGATGATTAAGGGCATGGCCCGCGCTGGCCGTTTGCTCGCCCGCCCTGAGCTGATTAAGTCGGCGGAAGCGGCGCTTTCGTTCGTCCGCGACCAACTCTGGCAAGATAGTCGATTGCTGGCAACCACCAAAGATGGGCGTGCCCACCTAAACGCTTATCTGGATGATTATGTCGTCCTAATAGACGGCTTGCTCGAGCTTCTGCAAGCCCGTTGGTCTATGGACGATCTCGAGTTCGCGCAAACGCTGGCGGACACAGTCCTTAAACACTTCCAAAACGACAGCGGGGGCTTTTACTTTACGGCTGACGATCACGAGGAACTCGTCTATCGTCCAATGCCTACCCACGATGACGCGGTTCCTTCTGGCAATGGCGTAGCTGCCCACGTTTTGCTCCGTCTTGGTCACCTGCTTGGTAAAACAACCTACCTTGAAGCGGCGGAGCGTACGCTTAAGGCGTTACACAGCTCGATTTCGCAATCACCGTCAGGGCATGGAACGTTGCTATTGGCGGTGGAGGAGTATTTGTTCCCGACCGAAACGGTTGTGCTTCGCGGCAACCTGGATGAGATGCGGCCTTGGGTAGAGCGCTGCAATCAATTCTATGCGCCACGACGATTCACGGTGGCCATCCCCGAGGATACGCCTGATCTCCCCGGCATGCTGGCCGAACGTGTGCCTAAGGGCGCTGTTACTGCCTACCTGTGTGCTGGTCATAGTTGCTTGACCCCCATAACCGAGTTTGCAGAGCTCGATAAGGAACTGAAGAAGGGTGAAGCGACGCGGAGCGATTAGCAGTCGACGTGTCGTCCGTCACAACTCAGGTAAAAAGCCGAGGCACGAGCAGCAGCGCCCACACCACCACCGCCAGTGCAAGGGCCACGAACACGGCGGCTGAACCAAGGTCCTTGGCAATGCCAGACAATTGGTGACGCTCGGTACCGATGCGATTTACCACTGCCTCCAGGGCTGAATTCAAAAGCTCAACAATGAGAACCACCATCAGGCTACCGATCAACAACGCGCGTTCAACACCAGTTTGACCCAGCCAAGCACCAAGCGGCGCGAGGACAACAAACAACAGCAACTCCTGGCGAAAGGCAGCCTCACCAACGATCGCCGCCTTAAGCCCCACCAACGAATAAGCAGTAGCACGGATAATGCGTTTGATGTCGGTAACGCCTTTGAACAGATTCACGATCACAAACTCGCTCGAAATATTGGTAAAGTCTGTGTCACTCTACGCGCGATGCGAGCTCCTCGGGGAGTATGTCCCATGAGGATTGCGCCGTAGTGCTTGAGGCGATCTTGCTTGGTGAGAAAAATCATCCCGAAGCCAACCGTGATCATGATCAACGCTGCCTTCTCTACTTTGAACGCGACGATCTGAGCGGTGACGGTCGTGCCGATGTTGGCGCCCATGATAATGCCGATGGATTGCGTAAGCGTCAGCAGACCGGCCGACACAAAGCCGACCACTAGCACGGTGGTCACCGACGAGGACTGGATGACAGCGGTGACGATCGCCCCAGTGACGGCGGCATGGACACGCGTGCGCGTGAGCTTGGCGAGAATGTCCTTCATGCGCTCCCCGGCCGCGGCCTTCAGGCCCTCGCCCATTTGTTCCATGCCGGCAAGGAACAGCGCCAGACCACCAAAGAGGCCCATTCCCATTTCCATTCGGTTCAAGCCCTCGACGTCGGCCCCCTCTGCCGCGAGCGCCGGCCCGAACAACATCCAAGCGGCCAGGCCCAAGAAAACCAGCAACAACATCCGGGTCCAGCGGGGACCCAAATCCAAGGCAAAGCTGAGGTTCATGGCAAAATCTCCGTGCCTTTGTGTTTTGGCATGGGAGCGGCGGCGCCGTTATGGCAGCGCCGCTCGGCAATTCAGGGCCAATCAGGCAATACGAGCCGACGGCCGCTCCCGTCAATCCATCCACTCGCGGCGTTCGATACAACAAATCCGTCGCATTACCCTAATGCCCCGAATGCTTTATCGTAATCCGGCTCATCGCCGATGTCCGACACCAGCTGGGTATAGCTCACGTTGTCATTCTCATCGATTACCACGACCGCACGAGCGGTGAGACCGGCGAGCGGGCCGTCTTGCATTAGCACGCCGTAGTCTTTGGCAAAGTTGGCGCCACGCATCAGCGATAGGGTTTTAATTTTGTCTGTATTCTCGGCATTACAAAAGCGGGTTTGGGCAAAGGGCAGATCAGCAGAAATCACGAGCACTACCGTGTCCGTTCGCGACTTTGCTTGGTCATTGAACTTTTTGCTCGACATCGCGCAAACTGGTGTATCAAGACTCGGTACAATGTTTAGTAGTTTCTTTTTACCCTTAAAGTCATCGAGCGATACATCGTTAAGATCTGACCCAACAAGACTGAAGTCTGGTGCCTTACTACCCACGGCCGGTAGCTCACCGTTGGTGGTGATGGGGTTCTGCAGGAACGTTATGGTTGCCACGGTTGATTCTCCTTAAGAAGTAGAACGCGGTGGGTAGCGGGGTATCATCGCCCACACCGTGAAAGTCTGGGGACGCGAATCGCGGCTGGAAAGGCTTAGTGTTCTTCTGACGCGACGAGTTCTTCGTACGCTTGCGCGTCGAGCAGGTCTGTCTGCTCAGATGAATCTGTCGGCTTTACGCGAAACATCCAGCCGCTATCGTACGGATCGCTGTTAACTGTATCAGGGGCATCAGTAAGCTCCGCGTTGACCTCCACTACTTCGCCACTGACCGGTGCATAGACATCGGAAGCTGCCTTTACTGACTCCACGACGGCACATTCCTTACCGGCCGTGACCGCCGAGCCGACGTCAGGTAACTCCACAAAAACGAGGTCACCTAAGAGGTCTTGGGCGTGATCAGTTATCCCCATCGTCACGGTTCCATCATCCCCCAGCCTGACCCATTCATGATTCTTGGTGTATCTCAGTTCATTAGGAATTTTACTCATAGTTAGTGCCCTTCCAGGGTAGCTATCGCAGTTTTCTTGGCTGTCACGCAACGAACTCGCATTCTAACGCGAGATGCCCAAAATCGCTGCTTATGTGTCGTTAGTCAAGGCCTTTCGGGTAGCCAACGCGTCCGCCTGGGTACGACGGGAACGCGTAATTGCCCGACTCAACATCACGACTGGGACTATTCCCGCCAATACGATGGCAAGGGCGGCGGTAGACGAATCTGCCAAACGCTCGTCGGAAGCAAGCTCATAGGCACGCACGGCCAGCGTATTGAAGTTGAACGGCCGCAGCACGAGCGTAGCCGGCAATTCTTTCATCACATCCACAAAAACCAATAACACCGCCGTCAGCAGGCTGGTACGCATGATCGGCACGTGTACTTTGCCGACCACTTCTAGCGCTCGATAGCCTAGGCAGCGGGCGGCATCGTCCATGGAGCGTGTGACCTTTCCTAAGCCGGCCTCCACCGTCTGCAAGGCCACCGCCAAAAAACGGACCATATACGCGAACACCAATGCGAACAGTGTTCCACTCAACAACAATCCAGTCGAAATACGAAACTGTTCGCGCGCAAACCCATCGACAACGCTGTCCAACCAGGCCAGCGGCAACACCACACCAACCGCAATCACCGTACCCGGCACCGCGTATCCCATACCAGCCAGACGTACTGCCACCGCTATCGGTGCGCTGTCCTTGAGTCGGCGACCGTAAGCCATAAATAGTGCTACTAACACAGCAAGTAGCGCGGTACCCGCTGCTAATGCGAACGTATTCAGCACGAGGCGTAAGAAACCCGTATTAATCATTTCGTCCGCCGTCTGTATCGCCCACACAAACAGTTGGCCGCTTGGCAGCAGGAAACCTAGTAGCAATGGCAATGCGCACAATATAAAAGCTAAGGCCGCACGCGTGCCCTTTAATGGATAGCTAGGTAGCGGACGCGAACGGCTTTCCAGCTGATAGTAGCGTGCCTGCCGACGTGAGCGCTGTTCCAAGAGGATCAGCGCAAATACAAACAGCATCATTAACGCTGAAAGCTGTGCGGCCGCGGCACTATCGCCGAGACCAAACCAGGTGCGAAATATTCCAGTGGTAAATGTCTGTACCCCGAAATACTGGACCGTACCGTAGTCCGCCAATGTCTCCATCAGTGCAAGCGAAAGACCGGCAATGATCGCAGGCCGTGCCGCTGGTAAGGAGACCCGAAAGAAGCTCTGCCAAGACCCGCAACCGAGGGTACGGCTCACATCGATCGCATACACCGATTGCTCAAGGAAGGCCGCGCGTGCCAATAAGTAGACATACGGATACAACACTAACGAAAGCATGAGAATAGCCCCGCCTAACGATCGTATCTCCGGAAACCAGTAGTCACCGCTAGACCAGCCGAACCATTGGCGTAGTGTTGTCTGTACCGGCCCAGCGAAATCGAACATGCCGGTATAGGTATAAGCAATGATATAGGCCGGCATCGCCAGTGGTAGCAGCAACACCCACTCGAAGAGCCTACGTCCCGGAAACCGACATAGAGTGACAAGCCAAGCTGTGCTCACCCCTATGACTAGTGTGCCGATAGCAACCCCGATCATCAGGCTAAGGGAGTTGACAATATAATCATCCAAAACCGTGCTTGCGAGATGTCGCCACACATCTCCGGCTGGGTAGAACACGAAGCTCGCCACCGTTAACACTGGTAACGCTAACACCAGCGCGATCCCGGCGGTGCCTATGGACCAAGGGTCAAACAAACGCTCGCGAAACGACGTGGCAACCCAAGACAATGTGGCCATTGGACTTAACGAGGGTGTTTATTTCCAACCAGCGCGATCCATCAATTTCAGGGCGCTGGCGTTGTATTTGCCAAGCTCGGACAGCCCGATTGAGTCTGCTTTGAAGTCCCCCCATGCACGCACGGTGGCGCTCCTGGCGACACCCGGTCTTACCGGGTATTCATTGTTAGCTTCCGCGTACCACTGCTGCGCACTATCGCTAACGAGAAACTCCAATAATCTAATTGCATTTTGCTTGTGTTTGGCGGACTTGGTAATGCCGGCGCCGCTGACATTCACATGAACCCCGCGCTCGCTTTGGTTCGGCCAGAAGATGGCAACTTTCTCTGCCGCCCGGCGCTGCGCCTCATCCTTGCCGCTGAGCATGGCGCCCAAGTAGTAAGTGTTTGCAATAGCGATATCGCATTGTCCGGCGGCGGCGGCTTTGATCTGGTCGCGATCGCCGCCCTTTGGCGGACGTGCAAGATTCGCAACTAGCTTACTGGCCCAGGTCTCCGCACGCGCCTCACCGTTGGCAATGATCATGGAAGCGACCAGAGATTGATTGTAGATATTGCTCGAAGAACGAATACAGATGCGGCCCTTCCATCTAGCATTACCCAGGTCTTCATAGGTGGAAAGCTCGCTAGGTTTGACGCGCGACTTGGCATACATGATGGGGCGGGCGCGTACGGACAGCCCATACCAGTAACCACCGGGATCGCGATAGGATTGGGGCACGGCCTGGCTTAGGGCTGGCGTTATTATGGGTTGCAAGACGCCGGCGACGCGCGCGCGATGCAAACGACCCGCATCGACGGTAATAAAGACATCGGCCCGGCTATTTGCACCCTCGGCCTGCAGTCGCTTCAACAGGGCATCCGCTTTGCCAGTGAGTAGATTGACAGTGATACCGGTGTCTTCGGTGAAGCGATCGAGCAGCGGTTTGATCAGCTGTTCCTTGCGAGCTGAGTAGAGGTTGACTTCGGCGGCGATTGCCGCGGTTATCGGAATACCGGTGAGCGCGGCAACTAGGAAGACTGCCAGGTAAATACGGCCCCTAAACATCTTAGCCTCCGTATCGTCATTAAAAGTTAAATGAGAATGATTATTATTTACATTTATATACAGAGTGTCAATGCCACTATTGGCCGCAACGGGTGCATCAGCCGGTGTCGAAGGTCGCCACTACCGGGGTATGGTCGGACGGCCGCTCCCAACCCCTGGGAACCTTGTCTATCTCGCAGGTCTGACAGGCCGCGCTTAACGCCTGGCTGCAAAGGATATGGTCGATACGAAGGCCAAAGTTACGGCGAAAGGCACCGGCCCGATAGTCCCACCAACTAAAGCTCTTCTCCGGCTGGTCGAATGCGCGAAATACGTCTGCCAAACCGAGCTCCAAGAGCTCGCGGAACGCCTGCCGCACTTCGCGACTGAATAACACGGATGTCTCCCATTTGGCCGGGTCATGCACGTCTTGTTCGTCTGGGGCGATGTTGAAATCACCCACAAGCGCCAATCGAGCATGCGCCTTGAGCTCGGTGGTGATGTAGCGGTTAAGACGTCTAAGCCACGTGAGCTTAAATTCGTATTTCTCGGAGCCGACTTCTTGCCCATTCGGTACATAAACGTTCAGTACCCGCACATCACCGCAGGTTACGGCCACTAGGCGTTTTTGCGCGTCGCCCAGACCTTTAACGTCGGCCACCACGTCACTCGGCGGCGATCGGCTTAGGGTGGCGACCCCGTTATAGGTTCGCTGGCCGACGAAAGCGGCGTGATAACCCGCCTCCCTAATCTCATCTTGGGGAAAATCGTCATCGACAAGCTTGGTCTCCTGCAGACACATGATGTCCGGCTGCTGATCAGCGAGCCAGTCGAGCACCTGCGGTAGACGTACCCGCAGCGAATTGACATTCCAGGTCGCGATTTTCATGTCAATGACGATACGCTGTTAATGTGCACATCTATACCAAGTATGCCGGTAGGTATCCGCAAAGATGCCCCATGCTGTCCTGCGCCACCATTGGCAACCACGTGAATGGTAAGCAAAAACGGGGGTCGGCGCTTGTTCGCGGGGTACGCTGATCATCGCCAGGCTGGTCTCGCCCGCGCCTGCGATAGACGTGGTTTATCCGCAGCAGCACGCCTAATACGTGATCCGGTTCGCCTCCAGAGCTTGAAGGGCCGTTTCTTTCCACGTCTTATCGGCCAATGCAAAACACTATAGTATCTTCGGGCCGACATTATCTAACAGCGCGATGAGTAGGATGCGGTTCATTACTGTGAGAAAAGTGCTATCAGATATTCCTTGCGCAAACGCGACACTAGTCAGGCAGCGTTTCAGTTCGGGCAGCGCTTTGCGGCCGAGATCGAACAGCTGTATGCGGCCCATTAGCCGCGAATCCGCCCCGCGCCGAGACCGTAAGCCCACCCTCTGGCCGCTCGTGGGCGCCCTGTTGCTGTCGGCGTGCGCCGGGCCAATCGCGGGGCTGTATCCGCCGGCACCCGATAGTGAGGTCAAACGCGTCTATGTGGTCAGGCAAAACTGGCATACCGGGATTGCCGTGAGGCGCGAAGACATCGCACCTACCATCTGGCCACAGATCCGCGACTTCCCGAATGTGGACTACCTGGAGGTGAGCTGGGGTGATGCCGACTATTATCCGGCGCTCGAGCCTACCCTCGGCATGCGGTTTAAGGCAGCATTGCTGCCTACGCGCAGCGTGCTGCACGTAGGCGGGTTCGACGGTTCGGTCGAGGAGTATTTTCCGGCCAGCGACATCGTCGAGATTGAGCTGTCGCCGGCGGGCTTCGAGCGGCTATGCCAGTTTATCGCCGAGACCTATGCGCTCGCCGGCAATAGCGCTGACATGGTGCAACCGGGGCTGTACCCCAACAGCCGTTTCTACCCGGCGCGGCCAACATTTCATATCTTCAGGACCTGCAACACGTGGGTCGCGCAGGCGCTGCGTGCCGCCGGCTGCCCCGTTACGCCCTTCTACGCCATCACGGCCGGCAACGTGATCTACCAGGTGGGCAAGTTCGGCACCGTCATCCGGCAGCGCCAATAAAGCACCCGCGTTGGGTTGATATACATCGCGGGTTTGAGATTGTCGTGTCGATGGCAATACGCTGCCAGTTAAAGATAACGTACCGTATCAGAAGGAAGGGTCATTGTTCTACCTGCGCTTCTGCTTCTTCGGTCGGTTGAGCAGGTTGTTCTAGCTTGGGATAGCCGGCATCGTCGAGTTCACCCTCGAGTAGGGACTCCATGTATCCCTTCATCACTTTGCTACCAACCATGATAGTCGGTACCGTCAGGGCGCCGGATTTTTCTTGTAACTCTTTGATCGCTTCAGCATCGCCGCTGACGTTTTTGTCCGTAAACGGGATCTTGCGCTTATCCAGATAGGCACGCGCCATATCACAGGCGGTGCACTTCGGCGCCGTGTAAAGCACAACCGGGCTCTCGTCGGCAGCTTTACTCGCCGCCCTATCGGATTTAGCGACGGTTTCGCCGCCAAGCTTAAAATCCTTTTGCTCAACCCGGTAACCCGCCTCCGGCGGTGGGCGTTCGTGATAGGTGACGTTGCCATCCTCATCGACCCACTTGTAGAGTTTTACGCCATAGGCCGTGGGCAATAGGAGGGTTGTGCAAATCAATCCCAATGTCAGCGCCAGTTTCTGCATATCAGATTCTCAGATACATACCCCCAAGTTTCTTCCGGTTTACCTCACGCAACCAGAGGATGCCGGCGGCAAACCCTATGATGAGCATAGCAAATGAAATGCCTAACCACAGGAAATGTAACGACTTAAGGAAATTATAGAACCTCTCAGTGGCCCCGACTGGGCTCGCCAGTCCTATCTGCGGCTCATCACCAGAGCCACCGGTGCCAGGTTCTAGCGGCTCCTGCAATGCTTGGACCTGGGCAACAGCAAGCTCGGTGGCGGCCAATCGGTTGGTGAGTTCCATGCTTTTGGCGCTCTCTTGCGCCAGCGATGCTTCGAGTTCCTTAAGTCGGGCCTGAGACGCGGTTAACGCCTCCTCAGTCTTGGCAAGTTTAGATCGCATCCCAGTAAGCCGGCGCTTTAACTGCCCGTGGGCACTGGCCAGTTGCTTTGCATCGGCGTTATCTTCGGCTAAGGCCCCCTGGGTAATCTCCAGCTGTGCCCGGGCATTAGCTAATTCTGCCTTTAGCTCAGCCAGTTCACGTTTCAGACTTGCCTCGCGAATGCGGGCCGGTGATTCTTGCATCAAGTCACGACCTTCTATCCAACCCTCTCGGCCCTGGGCATCGCGCACGCGCGAGAAATCACCAGCCTGCTCCAATACTTCCAGCGCCTCACCGGCGAGAACTCTATGAATGACGACGCTCTCGATATGTGGATCGGCACGAATATCGACGTAAACGTTCTCAGTAACGTAAGCGGTCTGCGCCCACACCGGTGATATCACCGCAAGCACCAAACCGAGTAATGCACCCACCCTGTTCATGGCTGATCCTTGTTTAACTGGTTAGCCCACTATGTCGCAGCAAGGCGTCAATCTCGGGTTCACGCCCACGGAAGGCAACAAACAGCTCCATTGGCTCGCGCGAGCCGCCCTGTTCCAGCACATTGCGTAAAAACTCGAGACCAGTCTTGCGATCGAAAATCCCATTCTGTTCGAACTTACTGAAGGCGTCTGCCGACAATACTTCGGCCCACTTGTAGCTGTAATAGCCGGCAGCATAACCACCCGCGAAGATGTGAGTGAACGAATTTTGAAAGCGGCTGTAGTCAGGCGGGATCACCACTGCAACTCCCTGCCTCACCTCGTCCAACAGCGCTTGGACACTCTGCTCACCATTCGGATCGTAACTACTATGTAGGCGAATGTCGAACAGGCCAAACTCCAATTGCCGCACCAGGTGCATCGCCGCCTGGAAATTCTTTGCGCCGGCGAGCTTGGCATAGAGCTCCTCTGGGAGCTTTTCGTCGGTTTCGTAGTGGCCGGAAATCAGCGACAAGGCTTCACGATCCCAACACCAGTTTTCCATGAATTGGCTTGGTAACTCAACCGCATCCCAGGCAACCCCATTGATGCCCGCTACGCCGATGTAGTCTACCTTGGTTAACATATGGTGTAAGCCGTGTCCGAACTCATGGAATAAAGTGATCACTTCTTCGTGGCTAAGTAAGGCGGGGCGATCACCGATTGGGGGCGCCGAGTTACACGTAATAAATGCCACCGGTGTTTGTACAGTGTTGCCGACGCGCTTACGACTGATGCAACTATCCATCCACGCACCACCACGTTTGTTCGCACGCGCATACAAATCCATATAAAACCGCCCGCGCAGTTTGCCCTCAGCGTCATAGATATCGTAGAACCGTACATCAGGATGCCAGGCGTCGACATCATTCACCCGTTTCACGTTCAGGCCGTAGAGCCGCTCAATAACATCGAACATTCCGCTTATTACGCGATCAACCGGAAAGTAGAGACGCAGATCCTCCTGTGAGAAGTCAAAACGATGCTGGCGCAACTTCTCAGAAAAGTAGGCAACATCCCAGGCCTCTAGACGCTTAACCCCATAACGCTCACGCGCCAACTGGCGCAGGTCGTCGAGTTCTTGCACCGCGGCTGGCTTGGCACGCGCCGCAAGGTCACGCAGGAAATGTAAGACCTGGTCCACACTACTGACCATCTTCGTTTGCAGCGAATACTGCGCATGGTTGGCAAATCCCAGGAGCTTAGCTGCCTCCAGACGAAGTTTGAGGATCTCTGTGATGATTTCGGTATTGTCCCATCGACCCGCGTGTGGGCCTTGGTCACTAGCTCGAGTCACAAACGCCTCATACATTTGAGAACGCAGGTGACGGTTATCTGCGTAAGTCATGAACGCTATGTAGGAAGGCGCGTCTAAGGTGAATTTGTAACCTACCTTGTCGTCATCGGCCGCCGCCTGTTGCGCCAGTGAGCGCGCGGTTTCCGGTAGGCCGGCAACATCGTTTTCGTCGGTGAGTAGCAGCTCCCACGCTTGCGTGGCGTCCAGGACGTTCTCCTGAAAACGACTGCTAAGACGTGCGAGTTGCTGTTGGATGTGTTTGAAACGCTGCTTTTCTTTATCGCCCAGCTCAGCCCCGCTCAAACGAAAATCGCGCAGCCCATTTTTTATAACCTTCTTCTGCGCTTGATGTAATTGATAGAACTCGGGTCCGGCCGCTATCTCTTTATACACACGGTAAGTCCTTTCATCCTGGCCAAGCTCAGTAAAGTACTCGCTTATTCGGGGCAATCCCTCGTTATAGGCTTTTCTCAGCGATTCATTGTTCTTCACAGCATTCATATGGGAAACTGGCGACCACATTCGATGCAGGCGCTCTTGCATATCCTCTATCGGCTGTACAAAGGTCCCCCACGTGTAGTTATTCTCTTCGGTAAACAGCTCTTCTAGCTGCGCACGATTTTCTCTAAGGATACGGTCGAGTGCAGGTTGCACGTGCACGGCTCGGATCTTCCCGAATTGGGGTAGGTCAGAAAAATTCTGTAAGGGGTTGGCCGTCGACTTGGTTTTGTTCATTGAAGGACCGGACGCGGGGACCTCAGCCGCCGCATAATTTAGCATGTCCTGATACAATGCAGTAACTGCCAGCGATGTGCGTTACGTAATGATCGACCAAGGGCGCTGAATGGCCAAACGCTATGATTTCCTCGTAATCGGTGGGGGTAGCGGCGGCATTGCCGCTGCCAAACGTGCTGCCAGTTACGGCGCCCGCACCGCTGTAATTGAAAGTGGTCACATCGGCGGAACTTGCGTCAATGTCGGCTGTGTCCCTAAGAAGGTGATGTGGAATACATCAACCATTGCCGAAGTGCTCCATGACGCCAAGGACTACGGATTCGATATAACTGTTCAGGGATTTAGCTGGCCCACCATCAAAAAGGCGCGCGATGGCTATGTCCAGCGTCTAAACGATATCTATCATCGCGGCCTCGATGAGGCCACCATTGACGAGATTACAGGTACTGCTACCTTCAGCGATCCACACACCGTTAGTGTGAATGGCACAGAATTCACCGCGCCGCACATCCTCATTGCAACCGGATCGAAACCCGACGTTCCCAACGTACCTGGGGCAGAACTAGGTATCACCAGTGATGGTTTCTTCGAGCTTGAGACGCAACCACGTCGAGTCGCAATCGCCGGAGCTGGTTATATAGCCGTAGAGTTCGCCGGATTGCTCAATGCGCTGGGATCACAAGTGACGATGCTGCTGCGTAAACATACATTCCTGCGACAGTTCGATAAGACCTTGCGTGGAACCTTGATGGAGCAAATGATTGCGTCGGGTGTAAACATTCTAACCAACGTTCGCTTGACTCATCTGAAGAAAGGGGGTGATGGTTCCATAAGTGTGGTCATGAGTGACCATTCATCGATTGATAGTGTCGATTGCTTTATATGGGCCATCGGCCGTAGCCCCAATACCGCCAAGTTGCACCTAGACCGCGCCGCTGTTTCCACGAAAACAGGCGGTGACGTCATCGTAGATGGCTACCAAAACACCGATGTTGAGGGCATCTACGCACTGGGTGATGTTGCAGGAAAGTGGATGTTAACCCCGGTTGCGATCGCGGCTGGTCGAAAACTTGCCGATCGATTGTTCGGCGGCCAGGCTGATGCGAAACTTGATTACGAAAACATTCCAACCGTCATCTTCAGTCATCCGCCTCTGGGCACCATCGGCATGACGGAAGATGAAGCATATAATGAGTATGGCATAAACGCCGTAAGAATATATCAAGCACGCTTTACCAACATGTTTCATGCCGTCACTAAACGCAAACCGACAACCGTCGTTAAGCTAGTGACGGTGGGCGAGAACGAAAAGGTTGTTGGCTGTCACATCATCGGCGCCCAAGCCGACGAAATGATTCAGGGTGTGGCCATCGCCATTAAGATGGGAGCAACAAAAAGCGACTTTGACCGCACAGTTGCGATTCATCCAACAAGCGCCGAAGAGCTAGTGCTAATGAGGTAGTGTGACGATTCGAAAATATAAAACTATCGCGCCAAGGATTGCGTCGTCGGCCTATATCGACGAATCAGCGGTTGTGATCGGCGATGTGGAAATCGGCGCTGACAGTTCGGTCTGGCCGTTGTGTGTACTACGCGGTGATAGCAATTTCATTCGTATCGGTACCCGTACCAACGTTCAAGATGGAACCATCATCCATGTCACGCACGCCTACAGTGCAGCTCCATCGGGTCACCCCGTAGTCATCGGTGATAATGTCTCCATAGGTCACAGCGTTACCGTCCATGGCTGTACTATAGAAGACCGGACCCTAATCGGCATGGGATGCACGATCCTCGATGGTAGCATCATACATTCCGAAGTCCTGCTGGGCGCTGGCAGCCTGGTAACGGAAGGACAGGAGCTTCAAGGTGGCTACCTATGGCTGGGCCGGCCAGCCCGGCGTACGCGCCCGCTTAGCGCGGAAGAGCAGGGCTGGTTTGACTACATCGCCAAACACTACGCACGACTCAAGAATGATTACTTGCACACTGATTGATGTAACGTGTTATGCAGCGGCGCCATCTTGTATTAATACTAGTGATCCTTCTTGGGGGAAGCAGCGGCTATGCATTCTCAACGAATGTTCCTGTGTACTCGTATAAGTTAATCAATGCTTACCCCCATGATCGTACTGCGTACACACAGGGTTTAGCATTCGAAAATGGATTCATTTATGAGGGCACCGGTCTGTACGGCAAATCTAGCTTGCGAAAAGCGGACCTAAAGACGGGCAAGGTCCTGCAACGTCATGCGCATCCAATTCGCTACTTCGGTGAAGGCATAACCGTTCTGAACGACAAGATATTTCAAGTAACCTGGCGATCCCGTGTCGCTTTTGTCTACGATAGAGACAGCTTTCGCCTACTAAATAAGTTCTCATATGACGGCCAGGGCTGGGGTATCACCCATAATGGCTCATCGTTGATCATGAGTGATGGTACAGCCACCTTGCGTTTCTTGGATCCACAAACCTTCAGAGAGATCAGTAGAATCGAAGTGACGGACGGCGATCGACCCGTCACTGGACTCAATGAGCTGGAGTACGTGCGCGGGGAGGTCTATGCCAATGTCTGGAAGACCGATCACATCGTGCGGATAACGGCCGACACCGGACGCGTGGTGGGTTGGATCGACCTACACGGGTTGCTAGACGCAAAGCACCGAGATCAACCGGTGGACGTGCTCAATGGCATTGCCTACGACCCTGAGCAGGATCGACTGTTTGTGACCGGCAAACTGTGGCCCAAACTCTTCGAGATCAAGTTAGTGCCTAAGAAGTAGCAATCCCTTCGCTAATTCTTTAGTGCGATGGTACAGCTCGCGAGCCCACGTTTCTCCAAATATTGTTGGTGGTAGTCCTCGGCCGGATAGAATTCTTGGGCCTCGGTGATCTCGGTTACGATGGGCCGGCCATAGCGTCCACTACTTTCGAGCTTTTCTTTGGAAGCAGTAGCTGCTGTCTTCTGTTCGTCATCATGATAGTAAATCGCGGATCGGTATTGCGTGCCAACATCCGGGCCCTGGCGATTTAATTGTGTAGGATCATGGTTACTCCAAAAAAGGTCTAGTAATGTTTCATAAGAGACCTTATCCGGATCGTATTCGACCTGCACAACCTCGGCGTGACCGGTAGTATCGGTGCACACCTCTTTATAGGTTGGGTTCGTGGTATTGCCACCCGAGTAACCGACAGTTGTGGCAGTGACGCCGTGGATTTGCCGAAAGGCAGCCTCAATGCCCCAGAAACAACCCGCTGCAAAAGTCGCTGTAGCCATGTGTACCCTCCTGAATCTTTACCATACGATGTGGTTAGCGTTAGGGACGCTCAATGGGAAGGCCATTGCGACGCCACGCATACATGTCCCCCACTAAGTGACGGACGGCCGAAAAACCCGCTTTATGCAAGATAGAGTTCGCGATGCGCGTTCGGACTCCGCTTTCGCAGTAGATTATAACTTCCCGGTCTTTGGCATCGACGAGCTCCGGCAATCGCCTTGCCAGCTGAGTGTGTGGTATGTTGATGGATTGTGGCACATGGCCCAATCGGTATTCTTCAGGGGTGCGAACATCGAGGATTAATGGCGCTGTCCCTACTTCGAGTTTCTTGAGTAAATCCTCTTGCGTAATGATCGGCGTTGCTGCGTTACAGACAACGGCACTTG
The DNA here is from genome assembly GCA_029861845.1 of Gammaproteobacteria bacterium. Taxonomy (GTDB): domain Bacteria; phylum Pseudomonadota; class Gammaproteobacteria; order Acidiferrobacterales; family SPGG2; genus SPGG2. The sequence goes on from JAOTYM010000062.1 coordinate 21,614, forward strand.
CTAGCGTCACAAAAAATACCGCTATCACCGCCCTGTAGTGCGTGTGCCCCGTCCTGGTCTTTGCTAGTCGGCTTCGTTCCATTCTGACCCCCGCTACTTGACTGTTCGCGTGATTCGTTCTGAAACAGCCGGCGGATAATGGATATATGGACCTCGTCCCCTATTAGAAGTTGCAACGCGTGCTTCGTGGGTCTCAGCCGCCGAAACATTGCCATCATGGTATCTGTCTCGAGACCATGATAACAAGCATGGCCGCCACAAGCAGGGCGCCCGCGGCAGTAAGTGAGGGCACCAGAAAACTGCCGGTGGCGTCCCGCACCACACCGGCAAAGGTAGGCCCCACGATCTGGCCTATTCCAAAGGCGACCGTCATGATTGCAAGCGTGCGACGCGCATCACGCTCGGTGACGCGCCGCGCGCCGACTAGGCCTAAGGCCGTAATACCCATAAAGGTCCCACCAAGCAGTGTGGCCGCCAGCAACACCCCCGGCGTTGCCGGCCAGAGGACGCTCGCCGCGACCCCCACCGCCTCGATGCAGCACGCCAAGGCGAATGCCCAGCCGATACCGATTCGACCACTTGCCCATGTCCACAGCGCTACCGAGGGGGCAGCGGTGAGACCGACAACCAGCCAGACGATAGGCTCGAGGGCATGTACCTCTGCCGACGCACGCACGATGGCGACCAAGAACGTCGCCGTAATCACATACCCGAAGCCAAAGAGTCCGTAAGCAACCACGAGAACCACGAATACACGATTGCCATCAGCCGAGGCCGAAACACTTGGCGCCGGCGAATCGGTTCGATCTGGCACAAGATACGCAACAATGGCGAGCGCAATCAACGACAACATACCGCTCGCGACCCATAACGACCGCCAATCGGCGCCAAGCTTTACCAAACCCGAGACCAGTAATGCGGAAGCGGTGATACCCACGCCCACACCACCAAAGTGTACTGCCGACAGATTGGCTCGACTCACCAGGCTGAGACGATCAAGCACCAGCGCTAATGAAAAAACGAGGACGAACGCACTGGCAGCGCCGCCGATGAAACGCAGCAGCACAAATACAGTCATCGACGAAAAGGATGCCATCGCGCCAGTGGTTAATGCGCTAACGGCTAACCCGCTCAGCAACCAAGTCCGCCGAGAACCGGTGATCAACGTGGTTGTGGCAAGCAGTGCACCAGCAAGGTAACCAGCAAAGTTAGCGGAGGCAACAAGCCCGGCTTGCGCTCTGGTGAGATCGAGCGCTTCTACCATCAGCGGCAAGATCGGAGTGTACACGAAGCGGCCAATTCCCAGTGCTGCCGCAAGCGCGATAAGACCCCCAATGGCTAGCGACGTTGTGTGACGCAGTTCGGTCATCGGCGCGTCGGGAGAAGACTCAAAACAAGATGAAAAACAGAAGAAAAATGACTAAGAGTGTGACGGGAATAACCAACACCAGTTCGGTCATCCATTCAAATCTACCTATCTCTTGAGCGTGCCCTGATTCCTCTTTCTTATTTCTTGAGCATCGTGTCTTTCCAGGCCTGCCAACCAGGTTTTTCTCGACCGCTGGTGTCAATCAACCCGACAGAATCGTGCCAGTCCATAAACCCTGTGAGTTTATCTGTCCCGTATTTTTTTGCGACATCCCTCGAATCGCCCTTGGCAAAATCATGAATGACCCACCATGACAAGGCCTCGATTTTGTGCTTATGTTTCTCTGCGACTTTACCGAGCTGACGAACATATTCCGCCTGTTTTTCCGGGCTACCTTTCGGTCCACTAGAACTCCATGCTGTCTCATGAATAAAAATCTTATTATTGGGGAAGAGCGAGATCATTTCGTCAAAATACTCCTCTGTTTGAGCCGGATCCGTCAAGTTTTTTTCATCTTCAACATATAATGTAAAGCCCACTAAGTCTGTTACCTTGGCAAGCTCAAGCAATAACGTTTTTTCGTAGCCATAGAATTTCGCCAAGTGATACCCCGCAACAAGGCCAAACTGCATGTTTGGGTCAATCGCTTTCACTTTGTCTCTGACTTTTTTCACTAACGCAATAAATGGCTTTTTGTGCTCTGGGTGAAGATGCAGCAACGCATCGTACTCCTGCCCAACCCATAGATAGCCCACTTTCCCCTTATAGCGGCGGGCCAGCTGCTCATACAGCGCGAGCAACCGCGCTTGGAAAACCGGATCATCAAAACGTGCTTCCTTAATATCGGGGGGATAGAGAGGTGGGCGATGCGGCTGTGCAATTTCAAAAGAAAGGGAGACTTTCAGGGTGTTCTTAATAGTCTGATTCACAAGGAAATCTAACCACGGCCACTCAAAATGGTTGGGCTTTGTTTCAAGCTCGCCCCAATTATAGGTCCAGATCGCTAAACCAATCCCAGCCTCCTTCGCCCTGGCGAAGGATTCTCTAAGGGGCTCATCTCCCCATGTTGATGTCGGCCCCCGCGGCCACAAAAAACCGCCTAACAGAGGAAGGGCGCTCTTAGCCGTGCCAGGAGGACCGACAGGATCAACCGGAGATCCCATCGGCTCGGCATCGCTACTCACAGCCATAATGACGACAACAACGAGAAATAGTAGAGCCGCAACACCCAAAATAGCCTTTAGCATCACTCCTATTGAATCGCTATCTATACAAATGACGGCACAGTGGAGTCAGCAAAAACGCATCTAGGATTCATAAGTAGCCACCCTAACACGCGATGCCACAACAGTGAGGACGGTAAGAGCATCCGACACATCACAAATCGACATATGTCTTAAGTCCACCCTCGCGCTCATGGCGTTCAAGCGCTAATTGAATCAACCGGTCGATGAGCTCGGTGTAGGGAATCCCGCTTGCCTCCCAAAGCTTGGGGTACATGCTGATTTTGGTGAAGCCGGGGATCGAATTGAGTTCGTTTACGAAGACCTTACCGTCTTTAGTAACAAAGAAGTCAACCCGCGCCATGCCCTCGCAGCACAAAGTCTTGAAGGTCTCGATCGCCAAGTCTTGAACCTGCTTGGTAATGTCTTGTGGTAACTCTGCCGGAATACACAGGTCTGCGCCTTTTTCGTCGATGTACTTGGCATCATAGGAGTAAAACGAATGTTTGGTGATAACCTCACCCGGCATCGATGCAATGGGATCTTGATTACCTAGCACTGAACATTCGATCTCACGCCCCGCTATGAACTCTTCGAGGATTATTTTGTTGTCATATTGAAACGCATCTGCCGTCGCGCTCTTGAACTGATTCTCATTCTCGACCATCGAAACGCCCACCGAGGAGCCGAGATTCGCCGGTTTAACGAAGCAAGGGCAACCGAGTTTCGCTGCAATATTGTCGAACGTGAGGTTTCGCTGATCAGATTTTTGGAACGCGATACAGTTAGGGGTAGGGATGTCGGCTGCCTTCAGCAGTCGCTTCATTACGTCTTTGTCCATGCTGACGGCGGCTCCTAGCACGCCTGGGCCAACGAACGGAATGTTCGCCAGCTTAAACAGACCTTGCATGGCACCATCTTCGCCGTAGGGTCCGTGCAATACGGGGAATACGACATCTACGGCACCGAGGGAGCCGGTCCCTGACAAACTCATTAGATTGTCATTGGGTCGAGCACCGGGGACTAACGTGACACCCTCGTTACCCTTATTTAACGCAATGAGTTTCGGGTTGTCCGCGTTCAAGAGAAACGTCGATGCATCGTTCAAATGCCATTGGCCTCCCTTGTCAATACCGATCAAGGTGACCTCATACTTGGTTTTATCAATCGCATCGACGATGCTTTTGGCAGACTGAAGCGAGACTTCGTGCTCTGCCGACTTGCCGCCGAATAGAATGCCGACTCGGGCTTTTCTCGTCATCGCTACGCTATCCTTCCAATACGCCTTTGCGCAAAGCCTCGATAACGGGTTCGGTATCGGGCCGTACACCGTGCCAAACAAAGAATGATTCTGCGGCCTGCTCCACCAGCATGCCGAGGCCATCACATGTCTTGGTCGTCCCGTGACCTTGTGCCCAAATCATAAAGGGCGTCGGTTTGTCCCCATACATAAGATCATAGGCCAAGGCATCGCTATCTAACACATCCTTAGATACAGCCGGAACATCGCCTTGTAGGCTTGCGGCCGTTGCATTAATGACCACGTCAAAACGTTTGCCCTTTAGATCCTCGAACCCACATCCGCGGATGCCCCCCTGTGGACGGAACAGTTTTTCGAGGTCCTTTGCTCTAGCGATGGTACGGTTTGCGACGACCAGTTCTTTGGGTTGTTGCTCGAGTAG
>JAOTYM010000153.1 GCA_029861845.1 Gammaproteobacteria bacterium
ACAGCAGCGACCACAAACGACGACAGCAGTACGTTTTTCATCACACCTTCTCTCCAACCCTTGTTTGCTTTCAAACTCGGAAGCCTACGTACCATACCCAGGTTCATACGCGACCAATCTATAGCACGCCTAGCGTAGCACCCATACTCCATAAGCAGTAATTCTGTATATTCCTTGTGGAATAGGCTACATCAAAAGGCGATCTTGCCGGCAATGGCTTCGATGCCCGCCCGCGCACAGGCGTCGTCAGCTTCACCACCGGGGGCGCCCGAGATACCTATGCCGCCGACGATGGATCCGCCCGCCTCGACCGGCACGCCGCCACCGATCATCAAAGCATCAGTAATCCGTCTCGCGCCAGACTGTGGCTTTCCGGCTTGCGTCTCCTCCGCCATGGTCAACGTATCCGTGCGAAAGGACACGGCTGTCCATGCCTTGCGGCGCGCCGTTTCCGGGGTATGCGGTCCGGCAAAACGATCGCGCAGTACCACCTGCGCCACCCCGAAGCGGTCGACCACCGCCACCGCAACCTGATACCCGCGTTTGCGGCAATCCGCCAGCGACGCGCGCGCGAGCTCAAGCGCCGTCTCTGGACTCAGGACCCTAAAACCTATGAGCGCCTGCTCAGCTGCGGCGGGCATTACCCCAGCCAACGTAAGCGCGAGCATGATTGTGAATTTTTTCATTTTCCGACCCCTCTAGCTGGTTATCTTGACGATGTCTCGACGCGAAGCAAAACCGGCGGTGCCGGCTTTCGGCAGGTGCAACCGGTCTAGCAGCGGCCCGAGCAGACCCCAGAAATGATGCTCGCCGCGATAACCGACGATTCGACCTACTTCACGACCGTTTTCCATAAGGACAAAGGTCGGCGTATAGATAACCACGTCGATCGCGCCCAAAGTCGTCGGACGCGGCTCATCGATGTCTAGCCTGCGCAAAGGCGCGATACGCCCTTCCGATGTTTTTGAATAGACAATACCGACTTCACGGTCCCACGCCTCGCACCACTCACACAGCGGTGAGTAAAACATGATTAGTTCAGCCGCCCGACTCGCGGTCGCGGTGGAAAACGACAATGTCAGACCGACAACAACAAAATGGCGGATTAATATACGCACGTCTATACGTTAGCTGCGCTGTTTACCAAACTTCGGGTTTAATACCTTTGGCCTCCAGGGCCGCAAACTTCTCTTGCAGGTAGCGTTGAAACGTCGTGTGCTCATAGAGCTTGTCCTTGACGAACTCAAACATCGAGATGAAGTGAAACGGTTTGAAGTAGCCCGGCATTCGCACCACCTCCAGATCGGCGCCCGATTTGGCCGCCCCTCGCTCGATCGACGCCCGGAAAAACTGAATGGTGGGCGTAAAGTGCACACGCCATTTGCGAGCGAGCTCACGTTCTCCGAGTGTCTCGCCGTCGAAATCGGTTACTTCGCGCGCGCCCCAAAGGTTAAGTTGGACGATACCGAAGTGCTTTTGGATGTACTCGTTGATCTCGGGGCGGGTGAGATTGACATAATGCATTTCTCTGCAATAAGGGCAGCCTTTCTGCTCCCAAATTATGGCAAATCGCTTGCCCTCGCCCCTGGCTTCTTGCAGATCGTCAGCGAGCTCGAGAAACGTCTGCATGAACCAAGGCTGGGTATGGAGCCCGTCATCCGTTAGCTGCGGTTCATAACTTTTGGCCGCCCAAAGCCGTGGTGCGGTAACAACGCCACCCCCTACGGCCATTGCCATCAACATGGTCTTGCTAAATTTTCGTCTGCTGATCATTGTAAATACCTACTACGTATTGTCCGTCCTGTTCATTGATCCAGATCAAAGATTTCGTTTCTATGCGGCATCGATCAACGAACACTCGCGTGTCAGCGGCCGACCGTGACCTTCTTGCCTGTCCGTGGCAATACCCTCAGATCGGCCAGCGCGGCGTGTAAGGCATTCAGAAAGCCCCGGTTGTCCAAGAGATAGTACTCCACCTTCATCGTCAAGGCACTGCCGAAGATAATGGTCACAAGTGTGATCACAGGGCCGATGGCGAGGGTGGACATGCCGGTCACCGCCTGACCGATGGTGCAGCCCAAGGCTATTACGCCACCAAAGCCCATCAGCACACCGCCGATTATGTGTCGAATCATATCGCCGCGGCTCGTAAAGGTCTCGATACGGAAATTCCCCGAACATAAGGCATAAACAAATGATCCCACGATAACGCCGAATACGGCGGCAATCCCGAAGCCAATGGTCGAACCGGTGAAGGTCATCAAATACTGCAAGTTATTCCCCACCGGCGCTACGAACGTGTATGACTCGAAGCGTACCGGCTCGAATTCGTCGAACCCGACGACACCTGTGATATACCAGCCAGCAACAACACAAAGCCCAACCACGAACCCGGCCAACAGGTTGTCAAAGCTGCGTCTGAAATCTGCGCTGGCAAAGGCGAAGATAACGAACGCCAGACCGACGATGGCCGCCGTAACCACGCTAATGAGTTTGATGTTCACGAAACCGCTCACAGCTGCAATCACATCGGCCATACCCTGGGCTTGCAGCGCGTACGAGGTGAGATCCACATTCGTCAATTCGATAACATTAACCCGCAATAGCGCGAGCAATCCGCGCAGCGTCATGTAGGCGGTGATGCCAAGCATCAGCATCACCACTAACGATTTAAGATTACCCGCGCCCACGCGCACGAGCGTACGCTGGCCACACCCCGAACCCAGGGTCATGCCGATACCAAAGAGCAGTCCGCCCAGTAGGTGCCCCAGCCAACCGAAGTTCGGAGTCAGATAGATGGATTCGCCGAGATCGAAATAGCCGATCGCCTGCAAGGTCTGCGCGCCAACAATCGCAACGCCGATGGCGAGAAACCAAGCACGCAAACGGCGTTTGTCCCCCATGTTGACCCAATCGCTCACCGCGCCCATAGTGCAAAAATTGGTCTTATTGGCCACCGCGCCAAACACGACCGCAACCAAGAAGCCGCCTAGGGCAACAACATGTATGTTCTCCAGTTCCATGCGGTGCGTCCCTACGAAAACGCCCAGGACTCGCTGACTAATTGTTACTTATGCCTGGCTATCACCACAGGATATCATAGGCGAGCCCCTCAGATATGAAACCCCCCATTAGGATAGGTTCGCAATGAGCCCCGATGCCGGCGCCAAGAACAAATATAGTCTTACCTGGAATGCGCTTTTCAGGATCCCGCTCGCAAGCTGGAGACCGTTGTAACTTCGCGCCGTGCCATCGGGCGGATCGTTCAACATGATCAGGATCGTCATTGCTTACCTCGGCGAAGTCCGATGCTGCTAATGGCCCTGCCTCTTGTCCGGTGCACACCCTGCGCATCAGCAGCGTCGCACGTCTAAAACCGTCACCAAGGCACAACGTCGGAAGGATAGCTTCGTTGGCCTGCCAGTGGAAACGATGTCACGCGACAGTCCGTTGAGACGGCAAGTGTTCGTTACGTCGGGCAAATTTTTTGCGGCGGATCGGACTTTCGCGAATCGAGTCTTTAATTAATTCGGCGGATAGAAGATGTCGGGGTCCGACTGCTGCCTGGCTTGTTGTTGCGCCAGCCTGGCCTGATCCAATGCTTCCTTCACCAACTCCATGGCCAGCTTTTTTTTACCTGCCTCGTGGGCAAGCTTGCTTTGTCTCAGGTACGCTGGCGTATCGCGCCAGAGGAAACCCATCTGCTTAGCAAGTTTTATTTCATTCTCGGCCTGGAGGTATAGGTTGTCGAACGTACCCGATTTCTTCCCGGCCCAACTACACCCAGTTATCACGAGCGCTAGCATCACAACGAATGACAGTCTTTTCATGCTCTACGTTCTTCCGCTCGGCATCACTTAAAGCTTCTTTACCAGAAACAAGAACTCCCCATCAACCTCATCGGCTTCGATCAACTCATTGCCGGTCTGTCGCGCAAACGCCTCAAAATTTTTGATTGAGCCAGGATCCGTAGCCACCATGTGTAGTATTTGACCGCTGCCCATATTATTTAGCGCCTTCTTGGCGCGCAGGATGGGCAGCGGGCAGCTCAATCCCCGTGGGTCGAGCTCTAGATTTGCCACTTAACCTCCAACGATACAAACGACATACCGCTAAGCTACCCGCTTGATTTCTAGACCCGCAAACCAGTTGCGACAGACCCCTGCAACAAGTCTTAAGAATTAGTATATTACTAAACTCAGATGTTGCGAATGGAGGCGATAACCCGATATTTGGGTCCAACCACGTACCGTCGTTGACCCTCAGGGCATCCGGAACTTTACCACATGTGATGCGATCGAAGTTTTCAATGAGGCAGCCTACAATAGCAGACACCATGACGTGTGCGCAGCATCGATTGGCGGCGATCCTGGTCGCCCTCCTGGCGATGCCGATCGTATACGCCGGTACCCAGGCGCTGCCCGATCTCGGCGATGAATCGGCCGTCGTCATGTCTCCTCACGAAGAGCGCAAACTTGGCGAAAGGCTGATGCGGCAACTTCGCGGCAGTCTGCGATTGGCCGATGACCCAGAAATTAATGATTACATAAAATTCCTTGGGCATAGGCTTGTCGCCAACAGCGATAGTGCACGATCAGAGTTTTTCTTCTTCGTTGTCGATGAACCAAGTATCAACGCATTCGCTCTTCCCGGTGGCTTCATCGGAATTCACACTGGTCTCATCCTTACGGCGCAGAGCGAGTCCGAATTGGCAGCCGTGATGGCGCACGAGACAGCGCACATCAGTCAGCGCCATTTAGCGCGAATGTTCGCTGAGAGCAAGCGAAGCTCAAAACAATTTATCGGTGCTCTGCTTGCCGCGATTGTGCTGGCAAGTGCCGGCGAAACTGAAGGTAGTACCGCTACGTTGGCACTAGCCCAAGCTGGGCTCGTCCAGAAACAACTCAACTTCACACGCGCCCATGAAGAAGAAGCCGATCGTGTAGGTATTCGTATACTTGCAGACTCGGGATTTGATCCTCGTGCCATGCCAACTTTCTTTGAGCGTCTACAAAACTGGAATCGACTCAACGAAACGTCACTGCCCGAGTTTCTGCGTACGCATCCGATTACAACTCGTCGAATCGCCGAATCCAGCGCCCGTGCGGATGACTACCGGTACAAGCAAGTTCTGGACAGCCTAGAATTTCATCACATCCGTGCAAAGCTACGTGCTAATGGGCGTGGAAACGTTGCCGCCATTGTGAAGTCTTTTAAGGAAAATCTGGCCCAAGGAAAGTATCGCAATATCCACGCCGAGCGCTATGGTTATGCGCTGGCGTTGTTGCGATTCAAACAGTATGACGAAGCTCGCGACCAGATCGCCAAACTGCTACGCCATGACCCGGATAGCGTTGCATATCGGATTTCGCAGGCAGAGATAGAAATGGCAGCTGAGCAGTATAGAAAGGCTCTCGACATCTACACTGCGGCCGCCGCGAGATTTCCTAATAATCACCCGCTACAGCGATACTATGCCGCCGCGCTACTAAAGATCGGCCACGCACAAGAAGCCCGGATGCTGTTGAAACAAGCGGTGAAGAACCAACCCGACGATCCCACATTGCACAAGATGCTAGCCACTGCTGCCGGAGAAGCCGGCGAACGTATGGAGGCCCATCAGGAATTAGCTACCTATTATTATTTGAACGGTGACTTGAAAGCTGCAATCGAGCAACTCACGATCGCCCAGCGGTTTACCGGCGACAGCTTCTATTTGAAGTCTAGCCTGGAGGCACGCATCAAAGAAATTAACAAAGAACTAGCAGAAGAGAAACAGAATTAATGTCCGTCGCCAGGACTTGCCATCGCCTAGTAGATCGCTATTCTACTAGTATCGCAATAAATCATGACACCAGACCTATTACAGTTAAAAAAGATAAATGCATAGAACCAACTTTGTCATCACTAGTATAAGCATTGGTGTTTTATCATTCGTTAGTCTCGGACTCACTCCGTTCGCGAAAGCTGTCGGCGAAATGCCGAGCAAGGAAGTGTGTGCACAACAGAACAACTCCGCCGTCGTGACTGGCGGTTGCACCGCTACTGACAAGCGAAAGGGTAATTGCATGGCTTGCCACAAATTCAAGGGCCTGAAACAGGCACGCCTGCAGCCTGGTACGATCGCACCGCCGCTGATCGCCATGAAGGCGCGTTTCCCAGACAGGAAAAAATTGCGAACGCTAATCTGGGATGCGGCCGAGTTTAATCCACGCTCGAATATGCCGCCGTTCGGTAGACATAAGATACTCAGCGAGCAAGAAATCGATCTCATCGTTGAATGGCTCTATTCCTTGTAACCATTGCAAGAGACCAAGATAGATGACTGCCCCTAGACGCAGGATCTTTCTAAAGGGTACCGTCATGGCAGGCGTGGCAGCCACCATGGGCGGTGGCATGCTCGCGCGCAGTCTTGCCGCGGACTGGCCGAGAAACGCCTTTAACGCCGACAATGTCGCAGACGCCCTAAAGGCGATCTATGGCACCGACTCGACGAATGACAGCAATGCCATAACAATAAAGGCACCGACTGAAACCGCAAATGGGGCGACAGTACTAGTTTCTGTGTCGACCACACTTGCCAACGTTGATTCGATCGCCATTATTGTGGACGACAATCCACAGCCTTTCGTAATGAGGATCAGTCTTACCGGGGCCGAACCTTATATGAGTGCTAGCGTAAAAGTGCACAAGACCTCCCAAATACAAGGGATTGTTCGATCGCAAGGAAAGCTTTATCGAGCCACGCAAATCGTTCGCGTGGTTGAAGGGGAATGACTATGAATCCGAATGGCAGGTACAAAGGCTGACCGATACGGTGACAAGACCAACGAAAATGAGAACCAGACGACGCGGAGAGGCCATCGAAGTGTTGTGCGTAGTCAATCACCCGATGGAGACTGGGCAGCGCGTAGACGGCAAGACGAGCAGGAGGATTCCGGCTCACTACATCCAAAAAATGGTTTTCAAGCTAAACGGCCAGCAGGTGGCCGTTGCCGATACGGGCACCGGTCTCTCAAGGCGACCACTGATCGCGGTTCGCTTGAAGGGCACTAAGACAGGTGACACGATCAGCGTG
>JAOTYM010000154.1 GCA_029861845.1 Gammaproteobacteria bacterium
CCGAGTCGTCTGGTGGCGGCATGAAGCGCACATTCAGGACGATTCGTCCTGCGCTCTCTTCGCTGGGTATGGCCAGTGAATAGGCGCGACGGATTTCCTCACTGCTTCCGCTCACGCTCGAGCCGTTGCAGCCCGGCCAGATCTTTCTGATACCGTCGGCGGTTGGGGCTTCATCAAATCGAATTTCGTGTGGTGGGATAACGACATGAACAAAGGCACCGGCCCGGTATGAGAAATCGTCGCGAGAGGTTTGCAGCGTTATCTCACGGATGTGCGGCGTAAGCAGCCGAGTCTTGGCGACAGTGCAAGTCAGCGTCTCTGCTGCAAGAACATCGCCTGGAATGCCCACCTCCATACCGTCTCGAACCCGCGCCTGACAAGAAAGCCTTGTACCGGATTGGCGCTCGCGATCCGTTATCTGTGCCCTGTCCGCGGCAGTTTCTGGTGCTCCCTGTCCAAGATCCACGACGCACAATCCACAGGTTCCTCCGCCACCGCAGTTTGAAGGCAACACGATGTTTTCTTTGGCCAGTTCGTCATAAAGAGTCGACCCATCTGTGGCGCTAAGCCTCGCGATGACCTCACCGTGGGGCGCATGCACTGTCAGGTTGGCATTTCGGCGCCCAATTTGACCTGGCAGCAATCTGAGAAACTCACTCCTGTTGAAGCTATTGAATAGTAGTAATACGCCAGATATCGATAACCAAGCGGCACCCAATGAAAATAGGATTACCAGGGCGTTGTTGAAGTCTTCACGATTCTGGTAGTCCATGATGTGCAACATCCAGAAAATGTCGAAGAGCCTCCAGGTCGCATTGCGTCTCTCCAGCACGGCTCCGTCCTGGCCAGAAACGTAGATTGACGTCTCATCCGCATCATCGAAGTCAACACGCCAGACTTTGCCTTCGTGGCGACGAATCTCCATGGATGGTGCCAGCACTTCGGTGATGGCAGAAATCTGGCCGCTACCTGCATAATCCTGGGTCGCCACGGCCCGGGCGATCGACGTATCGATTTCTATGGCCGAACCCGTTGACGCATCGAATAACCTGGACTCAGTGGACGTAGCGACTCGGTATACCGCCCGATCGACGAGAGTCTGCAACCTGAATCCCACAAGACCCGCACCAGCCGGGATTTTTGAGACAATAGTGCCAACGTCGGCGAGCGCCGTTTCATTTGTTTGCAATGACGCTGGGTCATGGTGTGCCTGGTTGTTGTGCCCTTGAACTCGTTCGTGTTCAAGCAGCCCCATCATCAGGCCACTTAGCATCCAGATCGCGACTTGCAGCCCGATCGCAAGACCGAACCACTTATGTAGCTTTCGCAGCAGAATCATCGAACGATCCGTGTGGTGGAGGTCCCCCCGGCATATGATCTATCGCCGGGCGGTGCCTGCGCAGGCTAAATATCAACAGCCACACGCCACTCAGTGCCGTAAGCAGGCCGACCGCAGATGCGACTCTCAGCAAGTTGTTGTTTACGTCCGAGCGATTCTCATAGTCCATGATATGGAGCATCCAGAGAAAATCGAAGCCTCGCCAAAACGTGTGGCGCCGGGTGATCAACTCTCCAGTACTTGGCGACAGATAGAACGTCGTGCGGATTCTGTCGTCGAAAGAAACCTGCCAAAGGGGCAATGGCCGGGTTTGTATCTCGGTTGGTTTTGGATCGTCAACTGTCAACAGGCGAACGGCATTTACGGTTCCGCTGCCAGCATAGAAATGTTCCGCCAGGTCGACAATGCGGCTCTCTGGTAACGGTGACTGCTGAACTCCGCTGCGTGCGTCCAACAACAGACTGCCGGAATTCGCACTTACGACGTAGTACGGTTCTCCCAGACGAGATACAAGATCGACAGACTCCGCTCCATCATGTCGTGCCAGTATGTCATCGATCGGGTACAGCTCATCGAAGTTCGCCTCGAGGTTTTCCACCATATTCCTGACAAGCGGATCGCCGTGGATAAAGTCGAGATCGATAGTCACCATATAGGCACCGCTGAGCATCCACAGCAGCGCTTGTACGCCGATGACCAGTGTTAGCCACTTATGAGATTTTCGAGATAGGACCGGACTATTCATCGCAACTCGTCCGCAATGAGAGGTTCAGAGGTTTTCGGGATTGCCGGTTGGCTGCGGGCAAGACAACAGTCCTGTCGTCTTGCCCGCATTGCGTTACACGCCTATTGCCACCTGTAGGTCACTCGGGCATAGCCCCGTGCGCCCGTAAGGTCGTATGTCATCGTATCCGTGTTCGCATCAGTCCACGATGCGACGTAGGGGGCGTCCTCATCGAACAGATTGTCAATGCCCACCGCAAGCGATATGTCGTCACTAAATTCGTAAGACCCCTGAACAAAGTGATACATCACAGTGTCCATCTTGGCCCCGATCGCAGGCGGATCGAAGTTGAAATCGTCGCCGCTACCAATGATCTGAATCGAATAAGTGCCCGACCATTTCGAGCCCTGAAACTTCAGGGACAGGTGAGACCGTTGATTCGGGTACCCGCCGTTTCCGCCGCCAATGTGTCCATCCAATACGATCGGAGCGGCGCCGGTAAACGGTGTGATCTCATACTCATCCAGAAGGGTGGTCTTCCAATCGAAAGTCGTCGCAAGACCTCGGATTTCAAAGTCATAACGAAGCCCGATGTCAATGCCCGAGATGGTCTCCTTACCGGTATTGACCGGCACAGCGGATAGGAAATCCACGTCGCCGGTCAGCGTACTGCGAGTAAAGCTTTCGGACGAACAGAATTCATGCGCCAATCCGGGCGTGTTGTAACAAACATCGAGTTTGGTCGATCCCGGTATCTGCGTAATGGCATCCGTAATCTCGACGTCGTAGTAATCAAGCGTGACGGACAATCCGTCTGCGAATTCGGGTTGCCATACCACACCCAGGGTGATCGTATCCGCGGTCTCCGGCTCGAGTGCCGGATTGCCGCCGACCGTCGTCAGAATCGTATTACCGAGTTGGGTGAATCCCACAGGAACGCCGTCAGCCTGACAGTTGACGTAAACGACATCGGTCGGATTCAAAAGGTCCCAACCATTGCACGGATCTGTCGTCGTCAAATTTCCTTCAGCCACGCCGCCAAAAAGCTCGTTGACGTTGGGTACGCGAAATGCAGTCGCGAAGTTCGCGCGAAGCTTGAACGACGGAACGATTTGCCAGTTCAGACCCACCTTGTAGTTGTCGGTCGAACCAAACGAATCGTAATCCGAATACCTAAACGCAACGTTCAGATCCAGAGACTCGGCGAACGCTACATCGGCGAGGAGCGGCACATTCGCCTCTACGTAGATCTCATCGGCGTCCACTGTTCCCGAAATAGGATCGCCTGCATTTTGGTTCGAGCCGCCGGCCGCGGTCAGTGCATCCGGCTCTCTCCATCCCCGGTCTTCTCGCGTCTCAATGCCGGCCGCAACAGCGAACGGCCCCGCAGGCATGTCAAACAAATTACCCGATATATTGGCTGTCAGACTTTTCTGCTCATTGCCGCCCGTGCCAATGGCGGTGTAAAGAATGTAATCGAGAAACTCCGGCGTCGTATTATTGAATCCGAGGATGTCTCCACACGGAATGCCCCCGGTGCCACAGACGTTCGGGTCCAAGGTTTCGGCCAGACGAATCGTGTTGATGACATTGGTAGACCCGTCCGTGCCGTTATTTCGGCCCCAGTTGTACGATACATCCCAATTCCATCCGTCACCGATTTCGCCTTGGAGACCAGCGACCGCGCGAAACGTATTCGTTTCCTGAAAGAAATCGCGATTGCCCGTTTCAGCAAGTCGTTTACGTGTCAGGAGTATATCCTCACCGGTAGGATTGGTCGGATGGCTTGCTGAAAACGCGACACCCCTGATCCTCGTCGGGGACGCAGGTTGGTCTGTCTGGCGATTCGTGAACATCAACTCGCCAAAGAATTCAACTTTGTCCGAGATTTGGTAGTTGCCAAACGCCGAGAAGGACAGCCGCTCCAGCGGGTTAACCGAGTTAAACGATTGATTGAAATCGAAGTTGTGAACAAGCGGATCATACAATGAGAACGACTTGGGATCGGCATTAGGGTCTTGATTGAAGTTGATTCTGGTGCCGTCAGGCAATACCGCAAGACCACCAATGGTGTCGGAGCTGCCGAAACAAACCAACTCCCCTGCTACTTCCGTCTTCGGACAATCAACACGATCAGGCATGTACACCTCGCCTGCGTCTTGATAGCTCACATTAGCCATCAGGTTTCCGCGATCGCTGGATACGCCCCAGGTCAGATCAGCTTGTAGTTCGTCTCCACCCGGATCGAATGCCGTGCCCACTTTCAATGACGCCTCAACACCTTCGAAGCTGTCTTTCGTGATGATGTTTACAACACCGGCGACCGCATCAGCCCCATACACGGCCGACGCCCCGTCTTTGAGAACCTCGATGCGCTCGATAATAGAGACCGGGATCATACTGAGATCAACCGACGTATTCGCGCCCGTGCCACCGGCAACTACTCTGCGCCCGTTCAATAACACGAGCGTTCGGTTAATGCCCATGCCTCGCAGGTTAATTTGCGGCGTGCCCCAGCCATTAGACACCCAGTAGGCAGACCCCTGATTGCCACCAAAACCCGCAGATGACGGCAACCGTTGCAATAAAACCTCGAGCGATGTCACGCCGGTCGCGGCGATCTCCGGTGCGGTCATAATTGTCACTGGACCAACACTGTTAAGGTCATCTCTTGCGATACGGCTACCAGTGACCACAACCTCTTCAAGGTCTCCTTCTGATGATTCCTGTGCCAGGACTGAGCCCTGCAGCAGAAATACGCTCACCACACCGAGACTCACGGCGGCCCTACTTGCGATATTGCTCATGGGAATTCCCCCTCCAAATTGGCTCTTTGAGCCCTAAATCTCACATGAACCCCTGAATGGCTCATGGGTTGTCTAGACAAGACTAGTCAGGCATAGGCTATTTGTCAAACTGATGTCTCCCATTGAGGGGAAATCCCTGTATGACGTGTGGTCGAAATAATTCATGGAGACTCTTTCGAGCTCGAGGCAACGCGAACCGGGCGCGCCTCTAGGTCGCTGCCGAAAGCGGTCCTGCCACAGTTCTAGCCGCTGGTATAGTAATATCGGCTATTCGGCGTGGTGTTTGGCTCGCCGCTTTTGGTTCCAAGTGGGCTAGAGCATTTGAACCGGATTTCACTGTCGTAACATCCAGAATTCATCGTCACGGCGAGTCCCTTGGAGGAGGTCTATTGATTCAAAGAAGTAAGTCATCCCGCTTGTACCCGATTTGCGGTGCATCGATTGTGGCGCTCGTACTCCTCGGCTGTGGCGAAGCAACGACACCGAGCAGTCCTACCGTCCATCCACTACCTGTCGTCGCGGCCGCCGGCAGCGCGGAAGCCCATCTCGCGACAATTGCCGATGAAACGGTCATTATGAGTTGGATTGAGCCCGAGGGCGAAGGTGTTGCCTTGCGTTGGTCTGAATTGAATGGCAAGCAATGGACAACACCAGCTACAATCGCGGCGGGCGACAACTGGTTTGTGAACTGGGCTGATTTTCCGTCGGTGGAACCGATTAACGACACCGTTTGGGCAGCCCACTGGCTGGTGAAAAAGCCCGGTGGCACTTATGCCTACGATGTCACGATGGCAATTTCGCGAGACTCAGGTGCTGCCTGGAGTGAACCGTTTGTTCCGCACCAGGACGGGACAACAACGGAGCATGGGTTTGTTAGCCTCTTCCCTTGGCAGGGCGACGTCGGGGCCCTTTGGCTAGACGGCCGAAAGACCCAGGCCGAGGGTGAAGCGCATGGCCACGGCGGTGGCATGACGCTCCGAGCCGCTGCCATCGACGCAGAACTGGCTCCGCGAAACAAGACCGAGGTTGACGGATTGGTGTGCGACTGTTGCCAGACGGATGTCGCAATCGCCGCCTCAGGCCCGGTTGCCGTTTACCGGAATCGCACCGAAGACGAAATTCGCGACATTTACGTCGCGCGTTCGGTCAATGGCGACTGGAAGGACGGTGTTGCTATTGCCAATGACGGCTGGGAGATTGCAGGTTGCCCGGTGAATGGGCCCGCTATTACAGCCGAGGGTAAACATATCGGCGTCGCCTGGTTCACTGCTGCCAGGGGCGAAACCAAGATACGTTTTGCATATTCCTTGGACAGCGGAGCGACCTTTGTGGACGCAATTGACATTTCACTCGATCGTCCTATCGGCCGTGTCGATACAGTCTTGCTTGCGGATGGCTCGGCGCTGGTTAGTTGGCTTCGTTCAGCACAAGGGACTGCCGGGGATATCGTTGTCCGATCGGTATCTGCTGATGGCGAGTTGGGTCCTGTTCACGTCATAGCGGCGACGGCCGCGGGTCGCATGAGCGGTTTTCCACGGATGGTATTGCGTGGCGAGGACGTAATATTTGCGTGGACAGATGTCAATGATACGACCACCCAGGTTCACACTGCGATTGCCCGAGCCGAGACTCTACGTCCTCACTAGCGCTGCCAGATCAAATCAGTGATCAGGCTGCGCGATTGGACGCGCTTAATGAACCATTGTTTTGCCGGTCCGGCCCATCAGCTTGTCGGTAATCATGTCGATCGGTTTCCGCTTCTTCCTGCAAGAGGGTTCGGAAGTAGTTCTCGATTTTCATGATCGGGGCGGCCGGGGAGACTCGAACTCTGGAACGCCAAGTTCGTTTTCAGACGCTCGCAGGATACAAACATGTACTATCAGTTGATCGAGCACTGGACGCTCAATTGATGTTCGACCCAGTGCCTGAATGTCGAACTTGGTCACAACATGGTCACGTGGTGGTCACAACCCCTTTGCGTATTGAATAAAGAACCACGTAACTTTCTGAAAAATATGGCGCGCCCGACAGGATTGATTCAGATCGCCGAAGGGCGATCTTCACCCCTTTGGGGCGCCTTCGGCGTCTAAAACGCTGACGCGTTTTATCGAACAACGTCCGCCTCCTTGGGCGGGACACACAAGTAAACAAAAACGGGCCCACAAGGGGCCCATTTTCATTTACTGGCGCGCCCGA
>JAOTYM010000155.1 GCA_029861845.1 Gammaproteobacteria bacterium
CCTCGAGAAGCAGGTTGTGCGTCTTATCGGTCACGGCTGAATCTAGCCCACCCATAATGCCAGCAAGCGCCACCGGCCCCTTGTGATCGGCAATCAGAAGCGTGCCCGCCTGTATGCGCGGTTTCGTTCCATCGAGTAAGGCTAGCGATTCGTTCTTTTTTGCATGACGCACACGAATACCACCAACCAATTCGTCAAGATCGAAGGCATGCATCGGTTGGCCAAGCTCGAGCATTACGTAGTTGGTGACATCGACGACCGGGCTGATGCTACGGACCCCGCTTCGACGCAGGCGTTCAATCATCCAAATAGGGGTGGTCGCCGTCGGGTTGATATCCTCAATCACGCGGCCCACATAACGTGGACAGTCTTGTTGTGCCTGGAGTTGAATCCTGAAGCGTCGCTTACCCGTGGCCGGTACGTTACGGATCTTAGTGGTGGTTTTCTTGAGGCGTGTTCCGGTCAAGGCGGCGACCTCGCGCGCTACGCCAGCCACACTCAGGCAATCACCGCGATTAGGCGTGAGATCAAGGTCCATGACCGTGTCGTTGAGCTGAAGGTAGTCATCGACCGGTTGGCCCAGGCTCGCGTCCGACCCGAGTGACAAGATACCCTCGGCTGATTCCGCCAATCCCAGTTCCAGCGCCGAACACAACATACCCGTAGAAACTACGCTACGGATTTCCGATTTCTCGACGTGCACGCCATTTGGCAGTTGCGTCCCCGGTAGCGCTACCGGCACCTTCATTCCGGCCACAACGTTTGGCGCGCCGCAGACTATTTCGAGCTTGCGGCGCCGACCAATATCGACAGAGCAAAGCTTGAGCCGTTCGGCGTACGGGTGTTCGCGCAATGAGTCGATTCGGCCAACCACTACACCCTTTAGGTCGGCCCCGGCCGGCTCCAGGCTCGCGACCTCCAAGCCGGACAAGGTCAAACGATCAGCCAGCGCCTTGAATTCGAGCTTAGGAGATACCCATTCCCGTAACCATTGTTCACTTATTCGCATACCTTAATCCACGAATCTCGCCCGACATTCGGTCTTGCGTACTTAGTTAAACTGCCGCAGAAAACGCAGATCATTTTCATAGAACAGTCGAATGTCGTTTATTCGGTAACGTAACATTGCCAAACGTTCGATACCCAGACCGAAGGCAAAGCCGGTATATTTTTCGCTGTCAATGCCCACATGTCGAAACACTTCTGGGTGCACCATGCCGCAACCAAGCACCTCGAGCCAACCCGTCTGTTTACACACACGACAACCCTGGCCGGTGCACATCACACAACTTATATCCACTTCCGCCGATGGTTCTGTGAAAGGAAAGAAGGAAGGTCGAAATCTTACGTGCAGCTTATCCTCGAAGAATTGCCCTAGAAAATGGACAAGCACCCCCTTTAGGTCTGCAAAACTCACGCCCTCGTCTACCATAAGGCCTTCGGTTTGATGAAACATAGGGGTATGAGTCAGATCCGAGTCGCAGCGGAAGACCCGGCCCGAGGCAATAATCCGCAATGGCGGCTTGTGTTGTTCCATATAACGAATCTGAACCGGCGAGGTATGCGTACGAAGCAACGTATGCTCGTCGAAATAGAACGTATCCATCATCGCTCGGGAGGGATGACTCTCAGGAATGTTGAGGGCTCCGAAATTGTGATAGTCATCCTCGATCTCGGGGCCTTCGGCAGTCTCGAATCCCATCTGCACGAACAAACTCTGTAGTCGATGTAGCGTGCGGGTAATGGGATGCAAGCCCCCTACTCCGTTACCCCTACCAGGGAGCGTGACATCGAGAACCTCACGGTTGAGTTGCTGACCCCGCGCGGCAGACTCCAATTCCTGCTTACGCGCGCTGAGCCTCTTTTGCAGGGTACGCTTAGCGTCATTGACCCAGCGACCTATTTGTGGACGTTCATCCGCCGGCAGCGAACCCAACTGTTTCAGCTGCCCTGTAACTATGCCTTTTTTTCCCAGATAATTTACTCGCAGCGCCTCCACGGTTGATACGTTATCAGCCGCGTCGATGGCTGAGATTGCATCATCGAGCAGTTGCGTTAACTTCTCTTGAACACTGTTCGTCGACATGTTCCTTGTGCGTGTGAAACCAATATGACAGCCACAAAAAAGGAAAGGCCTGGGCGGCCTTTCCCATTTTACGACTGTCGTTGCTCAGTATTTGCTACAGGGAAAGGCTTTGCCGGGCCTTGTCAGCCAGAGCAAAAAAAGTTTGTTTGTCGTGCACAGCGATATCGGCCAAGACCTTGCGATCGACGTCGATCGAGGCTCTCTTCAGGCCGTTCATGAAACGACTGTAGCTCAAGCCGCAGTCGCGTGCCGCTGCATTGATACGTACGATCCACAGCGCTCGAAACTCGCGCTTACGTTGTCGTCGGTCACGATAAGCGTACTGGCCGGCTCTATTCACCGCCTGATTGGCCACCCGAAAAATCCTGCTACGGGCTCCACGGTAGCCTTTCGCGCGTGCGAGCACCTTCTTGTGGCGCGCCCTCGCGGTTACTCCGCGTTTTACTCTTGGCATTTACTCCTCTCCCCTAGGCATTAGGCGTAGGGCAGCAAGCGCTTTACTAGCGCATCGTCTGCGGCGTGAACCATCGCCCCATCTCCTAGATGGCGCTTACGCTTGCGGCTTTTTTTGGTCAAGATATGACGCAAATGTGAGTGCCGCCGTTTGAACCCGCCGCTTGCTGTCTTCCTAAAACGCTTAGCAGCGCCACGGTTAGTTTTCATTTTTGGCAAACTTATTCTCCTGCAGCCGCGCTACCGGCCAGACTTCGGATTAATCACCATTACCATCTGCCGACCTTCCATGCTCGGCTGCTGTTCAACCGTTCCATAGGATTCAAGATCATGCTCAACTCGTTTCAGCAGTTCCAGGCCCAATTCTTGATGTCGCATTTCGCGTCCCCGAAAGCGCAAGGTCACTTTTGCCTTGTCGCCGTTCTCCAAGAATCGAATCAGGTTGCGGAGTTTGACTTGATAGTCGCCAACATCTGTACCGGGACGAAACTTGATCTCTTTTATTTGAATCTGCTTCTGTTTCTTTTTTGCCGCCTGTTTACGCTTATTGGTCTCGTACTGAAACTTACCAAAATCCATCAATCGACACACCGGCGGCGATACATTCGGTGAGATTTCAACCAGATCTATACCAACCTCTTGCGCCCTCTCTAATGCTTCTGCGATCGACACCACGCCTATCTGTTCTCCCTCGGCGCCGATCAGTCTGACCTCGGGCGCCGTGATTTGCTCATTTAGGCGTGTCTCCTTCTTCTTTGTCGCGATAGTTTCAGTCCTCCCAAAATTAAACGCCGCGGCTCGCGATCTCTTGGGTGAGCCTCTCACTAAATGCCTCGGCAGTCATCACCCCGAGGTCCTCACCCGAGCGCGTGCGCACGGCTACCGTTCGATCTTGCGCCTCCCGATTGCCAATGACAAGCAAATAAGGGACGCGTTGCAGCGTATGCTCGCGGATTTTAAAGCCGATTTTTTCGTTTCTCAAGTCAATTATGACCCTGAATCCCCGTTGTTTCAGTCGGTTTCCGATATCCTGAGTATAGTCCAGCTGCTTATCCGTGATATTCAACAGCGCCACTTGTACCGGCGCCAGCCATACCGGCAGGCTGCCCGCGTGTTCTTCGATCAAGATACCGATAAACCGTTCCATAGACCCGAGGATGGCACGGTGCAGCATGACCGGGACCCGCCGGCTGCCATCTTTAGCCACATACTGCGCCCCCAGCCGGCCCGGCATAGAGAAGTCCACTTGGATGGTGCCACACTGCCACACCCGCTCGAGGCTGTCCTTGAGCGAGAAGTCTGCCTTGGGGCCGTAGAAGGCCCCTTCGCCAGGGTGTAGCCGCCAGTCCAGACCCTTATTGTTGAGCGCAAGCTCAAGTGCGTGCTCGGCCTTATCCCATAACTCATCTGCCCCGACGCGCTTTTCCGGCCGAGTAGAAAGCTCGACGATCACGTCTTTGAACCCGAAGTCGGCATAGATCTTAAAGACTAGATCGATCAATGCCGAGGCCTCTTGCTGAATCTGCTCCTCGGTACAAAAGATGTGGGCATCATCCTGAATAAAATTGCGCACCCGCATGATGCCGTGCAGCGTGCCGGACGGCTCATTTCGGTGGCAGGATCCGAACTCCGCCATACGCAACGGCAGATCGCGATAACTCTTTAGGCCCTGATTAAAAATCTGCACGGCCCCGGGACAGTTCATAGGCTTAATCGCATACTCACGCGTCTCAGACTCGGTGGTGAACATAAGCTCACTGAACTTCTCCCAGTGACCCGATTTCTCCCACAGCGAGCGGTCCAATATCTGCGGCGTCTGCACTTCTTGGTAGTTATTGGCGCGCAACTGCTCACGCACGTAGGCGACTACTTGCTGGTGGATCAACCAACCGCGGTCATGCCAAAACACCATGCCTGGGGCCTCTTCCTGGGTGTGGAACAGATCGAGCCGCCGCCCGATTTTACGATGATCACGCTTCTCCGCTTCTTCCAGCCGATGAAGATAAGCAGTCAAGGCCTCCTTATTCGGCCACGCAGTGCCGTAGATGCGCTGCAGCATCTCGTTATTCGAATCACCACGCCAGTATGCCCCCGCCACCTTCATCAACTTGAATGCCTTGAGCTTACTGGTATTGGGTACATGCGGACCGCGGCATAGATCGATAAAGTCGCCTTGTTGATAGAGCGATATCACCTCTTGTTCGGGGATGCCCTCGATGATCTGCGCCTTGTATTCCTCACCCGTGTCACGAAAGAACTTCACGGCATCTTCACGCGCCATTACCTGCCGACTGACAGGATCGCCCTTCTTTGCAAGTTGCCGCATCTTGTCTTCGATGGCACCAAGATCGTCATCAGTGAACGCGCGCTTATAGGCAAAATCGTAGTAGAAGCCATCTTCGATCACCGGCCCGATGGTCACTTGGGCATCAGGGAATAGCACTTTGACGGCTTGCGCCAGAAGATGGGCGGTCGAGTGACGAATGACTTCTAGGCCTTCTGGATCGCGGTCGGTGATGATGGCCAGGGACACATCTGATTCAAGCGCTGTCGAGGTGTCGACCAACACGCCATCGACTTTGCCGGCCAGTGCGGCGCGCGCCAAACCGGCGCCGATGTCAGCAGCGACTTCGGCGACGGTTACGGGTTGGGAGTATTCGCGGCAACTGCCATCCGGCAGGCTAATCGTTGGCATCTAAAGCCCTGTGCTCAGTGGCGACCGCTACGAGTGGCCGCATAAGGGTAAAGTCCATTTGTCTTAAATATACCTGCCTACGTCAGCGTGAAATTGGTAGGCGCGAGTGGGATCGAACCACCGACCCCTACCATGTCAAGGTAGTGCTCTACCACTGAGCTACGCGCCTGGCGATGAGCGCGGAAAAATACCACAAGTCTCTAAACACCCACAAGTGATAAGGACTGTAGTTGGCCAGCTGCGCTATCGGGGCTTGTCCCTACCCGATCAACGCTAGGCGAACTGCGGTTCAGTCGGGCTCAATCAATGCAGGGGGGATATGATCAATGATTCTGTGTGCGGACAGAACGGCGACGCGGCTAGGTCGCGGAAACAATCAAGGATCTGGAAAGCATTTCCCGCAAAATCCCGGACACGTCCTCGGTTACCTGCTGCCGTGAGACATCCGGGAAGGCTTGATGCACAGTCTCAATCACGTCCTCCTCGGTAACGGGCTCGGCCACCATCTGCCAGATTGCCGAGCCAAGCTCGTTCAGATAGAACACGGTTTGCGACTGCGCATCGACGAGGAACACCGACCCGTCAAGTTCACGCTGTACGATCCCGGGTGTTCGCCTATAGCGGGTATCAGCCTGCAGCACGGATTATTGCTCGCTACCCGATCTTTTTGATTTCAATCCGATCCTGGCTTTCGGGTGAACCGAAGGCGTCAATCAACAGATCAGCCGCCTCCTCCAAGGTCTCGTAACGCAGCCGATAACAAGGTGCGTTTGCTACAACCGCGTACAAACACTCCAGCACGTCCAGGGCCGGATTCTGACGCGCAAAGTTCCTTAAGATAACGTCTTTGAGCATGTGGCCGCGATCAGCTTCCACCAGTGCCGGCGCTTCCCCGGACCCCCTCTCCAGAACCACAATCCCGCAGATCGATGCAGTCTCCTCCAAGGGGGCATGCTCACTTCTTTTCAACTTGACGTATTGATAGCGCGCACTGACTGGCCCCCTTCTCCGGTCGATAAATTCTCGAAAATGCCGGTCTGCGCTCTGTGGCAAAGGCAGGCGCAACCTAGGCAGGATTCCCAGGGCCATTCCCGCATGATCGGATTTCCGGATCGGCAATACATCATCCGTATAGAGCCTGCCACCACAAGAGGCGAGTTTTACCGACAGGGTACTTTTGCCAGCGCGATAAGTGCTGGGAAAAATAACCAGCCCGCCGCCAAACTCAACGGCGGCACAGTGCAGGCAGAGCAGGTCCGGGTGATCCGCCACATAGGCGTGAACGAGATCAACGATCAAATCGCAGACCGCGTCAACCGGATCACGGAACACGATTGGTTTTTTCAACCACTCCGAGTCGCGCTTGTATCCCTTTCTACTCGGTGAAAGACGGATCTGCGGGGAGACGCCCTCGGCGAGGCCCACTTCCTCGATGCGCCAATCGCGAAGTGTCTCCGCCATTACGGGCGGCATTTCCTCACAACCTTCGATCGTAATGGGGCGCGACAATCCTGTAATCGAAAGAAACCTTTTCATCACCATCAGATGCTATGCCAATAAAAAGGGGCCTGCGTAAAGCCAGGCCCCCAGAATGACTACCACCAGTAGGGAAGTCAATGCGTTCAGACTTTATCGCTTGCGCCGGTTGCCCCTGTCGCGCCGGTAGCACCAGTCGCGCCGGTGCCGCCAGTACCGCCGGTGCCACCAGTACCGCCGGTGCCACCAGTGCCGCCGGTAGCACCAGTGCCGCCGGTTCCACCTGTGCCACCTGTGCCACCTGTGCCACCACTGCC
>JAOTYM010000156.1 GCA_029861845.1 Gammaproteobacteria bacterium
TCACCGGTTTCGATCTCGGCATCGTCGTGATCCGACAGTAGGCTTTGCATGACCTCCCGGTGGTCGCGCTGGGATTGCTCTGGAATAGGGTGTCGGCGCGCACGAAATGGAGCAACGCGGTCTTGCTTGATACGTTGGACACCGTCCACCGCGTCGTGAAACGAGGCGGTCTTCTTGTTTTTGGGCTGATCAGTCATGGCACGGTCGGTCTTATACGCTGTTCTCAAGGTATACATAGCAGATTCGAGCGGCGCGCGGTGGTCATGCGCCCTTTAAGAAACGGTCCGCATCCAGCGCCGCCATGCAACCACTACCGGCGGAGGTAACGGCTTGCCGATAGACATGGTCTTGCACATCACCAGCGGCGAAAACGCCAGGAATACTAGTTGCAGTGGCGTCACCATTGCAACCGGCATTGGTAACGATGTAGTTGTTCGCCATTTTTAGCTGTCCGGCGAAGAGCTCGGTGTTGGGGGTGTGGCCGATGGCAATGAATACGCCCTGCACGCCGAGATCCTTGGTGCCGCTACCTTTGGTCTGTTTGATGCGAAGCCCGGTAACCCCACTGTCGTCGCCGAGGATCTCGTCGACGACATAATTGAGCTCAAGCTTGATATTGCCGCCGTCGCCGGTACGCTCCATGACGCGGTCTATCATAATGGCTTCGGCGCGAAACCCCTCGCGTCGGTGTACCAGGGTGACTTCGGACGCGATGTTGGAGAGATAAAGCGTCTCTTCGAATGCGGTATTGCCGCCGCCGATGACCGCCACCTTCTGGTCTTTGAAGAAGAATCCATCACAGGTGGCGCAGGCGGAGACCCCTTTGCCCTTGTAGGCCTCCTCTGATTCAAGCCCAAGATATTTGGCCTTGGCGCCGGTCGCGATAATCAAGGCATCGCAGGTATAAACACCCGAGTCGCCGGTAAGGCGAAACGGCCGCTCGGAGAGTTCAGCCTTGTTGATGTGGTCGAAAACGACGTCGGTGTGGAAACGCATGGCGTGCTTAAGCATGCGCTCCATGAGATCGGGCCCTTGTAACCCTTCAACGTCACCCGGCCAGTTGTCGACATCGGTGGTCGTCATTAACTGGCCGCCTTGCTCAATACCGGTGATAAGCCGGGGCTTCAGATTTGCGCGCCCAGCATAGACGGCGGCGGCGTAACCGGCAGGTCCGGATCCCAATATAAGCAGTGGTGAGTGTCTTACCTCAGCCATTCCAAACCCCAAGCGAGGAAAATAACGAATAATCCACACCCACTCGCGGTCGCGTCTGGCCAGACGCGGGCAACGCGGGTGGTCTGATGAATTCCTTAGCCCATATGTTACGCTATGGTTATGAGAAGCGTAAAGGAGACGCGGTGCGCATTGGCATTCCTCGGGAGATAAAACCAAGGGAAGGTCGCGTTGCCTTGGTGCCGGCGGCTACCGGCGAGCTCATCAGGCACGGCCACGAGGTTTATCTCCAAGCTGGCGCCGGTATCGCCAGCGGCTATTCTGATCTCGACTACCGCACATTAGGCGTCAAAATCGTCGACGACGCCGTGACCTTGTATTTCGAAAGCGAGATGATTCTGAAGGTGGCCGAACCGGTGGCGGCTGAATACGGTCTGCTGCGCGAAGACCACATCTTGTTCTGTTTCCTGCATCTTGCCGGTAACCCTGAACTGGTGACAGTGCTGCGCGACAAGGGGCTGACCGCGGTCGCCTTCGACACGGTTGAAGTCGGCGGAAAGCTGCCGTTGTTGGCGCCCATGAGTGAGATTGCCGGGCGTTTGGCGGTGCAAATCGGTGCCTCGTTGCTGCACAGCCCGCAGGGTGGGCGTGGCGTGCTTTTAGGCGGCCTGCCATCGACCCCGCGCGGCAACGTGGTGGTGCTGGGCGCCGGTAATGTCGGTGCCAGCGCCGTGGGGCTGGCGGCCGGGCTTGGCGCCAACGTCACGGTTTTTGCACGCCGGCATAAGACGCTGGCGCGTATGCATGAAATCGGTAGCAGCGTGACGGCGTTGCCTTCGTATCGATCCCTGATTGCCGGTGCCGTTTACGAGGCCGACCTGTTGATTGGCGCAGCGCTACGCCCAGGGGCGCGTACACCACAGCTGGTAAGCGCCAAACTTGTTGGTCAAATGAAACCCGGCAGTGTCATCGTCGATGTATCGGTGGATCAAGGCGGCTGTGTTGAGACCACGCATCCCACCGACTATGAAAACCCGACCTACGTGCACAAAGACGTGATTCACTTTGCGGTGACCAATATGCCGGGAGCGGTGCCGCGTACCAGTTCGCAGGCGCTCTCGAGTGTATTGGTGCCACACGCGCTGCGCCTGGCCGCCAAGGAAGGGCTTTCCGACCCGGTGGTGCGCAACGGCGTTAATATCTCAAAGGGTAAGGTTGTGCATCCGGTGGTGGCAGCGGCGTTGGGCTGAAGGGGGCTTGGTTTATTGCAGACAAAAGGCGACAATGAGCCCTGCAGTGGGTGTTTAGAAGGAAGGTTGTGCGCCAGGCTACCTGGAAAAAGGCTGACAAACCGGCATTAACTCCGCGCATCATGCACCTCCTTCGGGAGGCGGGTCTTTACGTCCTTGGCGCCATCGCGCTGTATCTCTTAATCGCTCTATGGACTTATCATCCGTCAGACCCATCGTGGTCGCATAGCGGTTCGGTGTCGCGCATCATTAATGCCGGTGGCCAAGCCGGGGCCTGGATTGCCGATATGCTTTTTAATCTTTTCGGCTACGCGGCTTATCTTTTTCCATTGATGATCGGTTTCGCGGGTTGGCGTGTGTTCCGCGACCGCGACAATCCGCCACCCCCGGACATTCGACACAAAGCGATCGTACTCGTTGGTTTTATCCTGGCACTGCTCGGCGGTTGCGGGCTTGCCAGCCTGCATTTCGCGCGCAGTGATGCGACGTTGCCATTCACCAATGGAGGATGGTTGGGAGAAGCGAGCGCGGCGGTGCTGGTACCCGGGCTCGGCTTGGTTGGTGCCACCATTTGCTTGCTCGGGTTTTTCCTGGCCGGCGTTACGTTGTTTACCGGCCTGTCGTGGTTGCGATTAATGGACACCGTCGGGGCGTTCGTCCTCAAACTGGCCCATAGTATTACCCAGTATGGGTCTACCTTGATCGACCGAGTGATCGGTGTGTACGCTCGTCGCCGACGCCGTGAAATAGTCGCCGAGGACGAAAAACTATTGCGACAACATCCAGCCCCACGTATCGAGCCCGTCATGGAACGTGTGCAAACCAGCGAACGGGTTGAGCGTGAAAAACAGGTTCCACTCTTTGATATCCCGAGTGGTACCGAGTTACCGACATTGTCTTTGTTAGAGGAACCGCCGGCCCGTCGGCCACATCAGTTCTCCAAACAATCCTTGGAGAGCATTTCGCGGCTGCTTGAAAAGAAATTGTTGGACTTCAACGTCGAAGTACAGGTGGTCGAGGTACATCCGGGGCCGGTGATCACGCGCTTCGAAGTCGAACCCGCGCGCGGCGTGAAGGCCGCACAGATTACTAGTTTGGCACGTGATTTGGCGCGTTCGCTATCGGTCATTAGTTTGCGCGTAGTTGAGAACATCCCCGGCAAAGCGACAGTCGGCATTGAAATGCCAAACGAGTATCGTGAGACGATCGCCTTAAGTGAGGTCTTGTCTTCTGAAACGTACGAAAGCGCTACTTCACCGTTGACGTTGGGACTTGGCAAAGACATTGGCGGTAACCCGGTCGTCGTGGACTTGGCAGGTATGCCACATCTGCTCATCGCGGGCACCACCGGTTCGGGCAAATCGGTGTGCCTGAACTCATTGATTCTGAGCTTGCTTTACAAGTGTGCGCCCGAGCAAATGCGGTTCATCATGATCGATCCCAAGATGTTGGAGCTTGCGGTGTACGAGGGCATCCCGCACTTACTGACGCCGGTAGTGACTGATATGAAACAGGCCGCGAACGCGCTCAGATGGTCGTTGGCCGAGATGGAGCGTCGTTATCGGTTGATGGCCGCACTCGGTGTGCGCAATATCGCTGGCTACAATCGTAAGGTGTCTGAGGCGGAAGAGCGGGGTAATCCAATCCCCGATCCGTTGAATACCAATGGTGAGGAAGTGGCCACCCTGACCACATTACCCTACGTAGTTATTTTGGTCGATGAGCTTGCCGATCTTATGCTGGTTTTGGGTAAGAAGATCGAAGAACTGGTCGTGCGGTTGGCGCAGCGCGCACGTGCCGCCGGCGTACACCTGATACTCGCAACTCAACGTCCGTCGGTGGATGTGGTGACGGGATTGATAAAAGCCAATGTCCCCACTCGCATCGCGTTTCAGATGGCATCGCGTGTGGATTCACGCACCGTTCTCGATCAAATGGGGGCTGAGCAGTTATTAGGTCAAGGTGATATGTTATTCCTACAACCTGGTGTTGGTTTGCCGGTACGTGTGCATGGCGCATTTGTGTCAGATCAAGAGGTGCACAAGGTCGCCGGTTTCTTAAAGAAGGGCAGCACGCCGAGTTACGATGAGCAAATTCTTACCGGAGATTCAGCTACCTTCGATGACAACGGCGGATCATTGTTGGTGCTTGGCAGTGATAACGTCGACGATGATCCGCTTTACTATGAGGCGTTGCGAATTGTCACCGAAAGCCGGCGCGCCTCTATCTCCGGGGTGCAGCGACGACTACGCATTGGTTACAATCGAGCGGCGCGTCTGATCGAGCAAATGGAAGAGCAAGGTATTGTCGGCCCACTGCAAGCCAACGGCAGCCGTGAGGTATTGGCGCCACCCCCGCGGTAGTTTCACAATTACGCCATGGAGGGGCCCAAACTGGTATCATCGTCGATCCCAGTCATAACCCTATCACAACCATGGTAACGCGAATTCGCACAATTGCCGCTTTATCTCTTATCAGCGTGGCGCTGTCTTGGGCGTCCGCGGTTGGCGCGACCGAAGACCTGCGGCGCTTTTTCGATAATGTGGAAAGTTACACCGCAAAGTTCTCTCAGGTGGTGCTCGACGAATCCCTTAATACGTTGCAAGAATCATCGGGTACGCTGTGGATCCAGCGGCCGGACAAGTTCCGTTGGGACTACGATATCCCATTCGAGCAACACATTGTTGGCGATGGCGAAAGAATTTGGGTGCATGACGTGGAGTTAGAGCAAGTTACGGTGCGCAAACTAGGTGGCGGTCTGGGGGCGACACCGGCACTCTTGCTTGCCGGCCGAGGAAAACTAGATGAAGACTTCTTGGTGACTAGCTTGGGCTCGCAGGGCCAGCTCGAATGGACCCAACTGATCCCGAAGAATAAAGACGGCGGCTACGAAGACATTCGTGTGGGTTTCGAGAATGGTCGCATCCGCATACTGGAGATGATAGACGGCTTCGGCCAAACGACACGGATTGCCTTGCGTGATGCTAACGAGAATGTTGAGATCAATGCGCGCAAGTTTGTGTTTAAACCGCCGCCGGGGGCAGATGTTATTGGTGAAACGCGATAACAGACTCATGGTGTTGCAACGCGTATGAAGGGTACCGCCGTCGAAGGCCCGGTTGCGAAGCAGACATACCCGCCTCATAAACCTGCTACGTCCGCCGTAGTTCTAGCAAACTCCCTGAATAGTAAGCCAAAGAAGTCCAGTGATTTCAGTAGGCGTCTAGTCGTAACTGGTGCAAATACGGTGCAACCCTCGCTGGGTTTTAAGTCGCCAGGCAGACTTGGTGACCATGTCGAATCGATGTATGTCGTAACGTCCAAGCCGACTATCTATTCAGAGAAGATAACCGATCATTTCGATCTGAACAGCTTTTTTAGAAGGGTATACGGCAGCAATCTGGATGGTTCACTCACTAACAAATCGGATCTAATACGTTTCGTTCTAGAGTCAGAGTCAATTGCGCCATCTGAGGCGATCATGATCGGTGATCGACATCATGATATTACTGGCGCAAAGGAAAATGGACTACGTACGATTGGCGTTCTTTGGGGTTATGGATCTAGGCAAGAACTCGAAGATGCCCAATTTAGACGACCCGCCTGATCTGTGCGCCAGATGATCTTTAACTTATCGTCCCAGGGTAGCAGCGGTATCGGCCCGATTCGCCATGAAGGAGCGCGCCGAGCGTGGACGCACCCCGAACCGCAAAGAGAGTACGACAGAGGTGTACTCCCAGTTCGCTGTCGGGCTCAATGCGGTTGCAGAGATTTCCGAATCTTCGTGCTCAATTTCCAGATTCAGGTTCACCCCCGGTTTCAGCGCCCAGGAGAGTATTGTCCACAGCCGGAAGGTTCCGCTTGCGTCGCTGAAGGGTTCCCCATGCCGTGCCACCCGCTGGAGCCCCAGCCCTGCATCGACGGCCAGCGAAAACGGCCAGAGGCCCCAGTATTCAAAGTAGGTGCCAATCTCAATCGTCTCCACGCGACGGGGTGCGAAGTATCCGGCTAATGTGGGCGCATCGAAACGCAACTGACTGAAGGTGGTGTTGAACTCAACGGCCGGCCGCCATCGGTAAACCAACCCCAGCTGGTAACCGGACCGTTCGTTGAGATCAATGTTGGACTCGAGCTCCGCCTCTTTGCCTTGTACCCGAAACCGATAGGGTCCACTGATCGGAAATTCGAAGGTCGCCTTGTACTCTTCGAACTCGACGGGCTCTGCCACCAGCCCCGGTGTGGAGGTGAGCGGATAGCGTGTCACCTTGAGTGCCGCCTGGAAGCCATCGGAGGGGCTTCGCCAACGCGCATTAAGTCGCAGTAGGGAGTGATCCGTAGAATTCTGGTCGGGCACTTCGCCATCCAGTCGCGATACGCCCGCCAAAGCATCCAGGCGGAAGGTATGTCGAGGCCACCAATTGACACTGAGGGCAAGCTCATCCGCAGCCGCTGACGCGGACGGGTTCTCCACCTCGATGTTCTCGTAATGCACCCCCCAACGCGAACGCCTAGTCAACGGCCAGTCCGCCTTGAGGCCGAAGCCGGTCCTGTCGTTATCATCGGAATCGGTGCTAGTGCCGTAATAGGGCTGCAG
>JAOTYM010000157.1 GCA_029861845.1 Gammaproteobacteria bacterium
TTTGATTTAGGCTATTTCGACGAAGATGAATGTAGAGTCGAACCGATAGACAACCCCTTCGCACCGAAAGTGTTACCTATGTCTTCGGTATAAAGTGTTACCCATGTCTCCGGTACAGACCGGAGAAAGTTGGTCGGGGCGAGAGGATTTGAACCTCCGACCACCTGAACCCCATTCAGGTGCGCTACCAGGCTGCGCTACGCCCCGTCAATGACTTACGTGACCCTCGATGGGCGACTGTAGCAGATTTGTAGAAGAATCGAGTCGCTCCGCATGCGCCTGCAAATGATACGCCGCAAGATGAGCGTATCTACGAACCATTTCCACCGACTCCCAGGCGCCGAGCTCCTGCAAAACATTCAGGAGCGTGCCCGCCTGGGCATGCCAACTGGCCCACGTGTGCCTGAGATCATGCCACCGAAAATGGCCGATGTCAGCCCGCTTGACCGCCTTGCCCCAGGCATTACCCCCGGCCTTGTGCTTGATCGGTTGGCCACGAAAGGTAAATACCCGCGTTCGACCCTAAACAACCGCTCGCGAAGAGACCGACGTCAGCCTACCCATCCGCGCCATCGCAAAACCACGACGGCCTCTCCGGCCACGAAAAGCGATCCAAAAATCAGCTTGTTGTGCCGGGCAAGCCACGCTGGAAGGTAGATATCGAAATTGTCGTGCCGATCATCGGTGTGGCGAGCGGCCATGCCAGTAAGCGGGCACTGCCAGCCATTCAAGACAAGGATGAATATCTCCACGAGCACGATGCCAGTTAACCATAGAACCTGACGATACATTTCAGTCCAACCGAACGCAGGAATTGCGAGAATGCATGTGGCCAAGATCGCCCAAAGGACTGTGTGAATCGCCTTGATTGTCCGAAGATAACTCGAAGCTAACATTTCCGGGCCCTTTTGTTCTTAGCGTTGCGATCCTAGCAGTCTGCAATTCTTGCGATCAATGTTCCGCTGGGAGGGCGTTGCGCATGGCCGCTTCTGACCGTTTGTGATGCTTCCCAGTCGAGCGAATCGGAGGGAGCCCATATACAAAGGAGACGTTCGCGATCAGGGGATGTTATTAAGAGCACTCAAACCTGCCAGAACCAAAGCGGCGACGGCGAACAGGAAAAATGCCCTACGTTTCGCCCAAGTAGCTACCCTATCACTAGCGGTGTCGAGGGATGCTATACGGCCACCCACTGCCCCTGTGGCTAGAACCCTCGCACGGCAATGGTGCCATTGCCGGCATTAAGCGAGATCGTGCCGCTACCGCCACCTAGGGTCCCGGTGTGGGATCCGGGGGTTATCGTCTCGTTGGTGAGCACCAAATTCGTGACCGTGATGCTGCCGATTCCCACCGTGGCATCGAATTGGGCCGAGGTAGTCTGCGGGATCTGAAGATCGATGCTTCCAGTTATCACCCCTATGTCGATCTGCCCTGCCGGCGGCACCGTCACCTGGGCGGTGATGTCACCCGTGATCAGCGTCAGGCTGGTATTCCCTTCGATCGCATCGGCCTGGATCCGCCCACCCACCCCCGTGATGGTGCAATCGGCCTTGATGGCGCGCACCGTGGTGTCGCCAATATTAACGATGTTGACATCCAGGTCCGGTGGCAGCGTGATGGTGTAGTTCACAATATAGTTGCGACCGCCTGAAATCTGGGGCTGGACCGTCTCCACCACCACCTCGGTCGGGGAGGAATCGTCGACGATAACCTTAAGCTTGGCGAGTTCGGTCGTGGCTTCGGCCAGCGTATTGGCCTGCACCCGTCTTTCGCCCGTAATGGAGATGGAAGCCGCCCCCGGGGTGCCTGTCACGACGATCGTGCCACTGATCGCGTCCAGTCTGAGTGCGGTCTGACTCGTGAGCACGACATCTTCGGAGAACGGTTCCTCGGCCCAGGGGCGCGGATCGACAAATCCGCCACTGCTACTACTTCCTCCGCCGGTGGCGAGGATGCTAACGACGCCCAGAATGATCAGCGGTATGACTGCGAGATAGGACAGTATTGTTGAAAGTTTGGTCTTCTTGCTATTCATGACCACCTCCATGCCGGCACGGGATGCGAAGTGCGGGCGTCCATCACCCGCCAAGCACGACAGGAGAGCATTTGTACGCCGGGCGGACCTACTTTGCACTGACCTACATCAAGAACTCGCCAGCTTTGAAATACGTGCGTTCTGCTCACGGTAAGGAGAGTAAGGGGCCTGGGACGTTTCCGGATCGTGGGCGTGAAAGCTGCCCACGATTCCGGATTCAGAACCGATGGCCAACGCCCAGGCCCACCATCAATGGATCAAAGTCGACGTCGAACGACCCGCCCGCAAGGCCGCTACCCTCGAACGTCGTGTCAAGATACTGGACCCTGGCGCTGAACTCCCATTGCTCTTGGCCGATCGGCACATCGAGGCCGACAATCATCCCCACGGCAAGGTCTTCGTCCTCCTCAACCCTGACCGACGCACCTCCCAGGCCGATACTCACACCGACGTCGCTGTAGAGAAGGCGCGACGATGGGTGACTGGAAAGAGATCGGCCATAAGCACAACGAGGAATAAAACGAACGCGTACCAGGCGCGGCGCTCAGCCCACCGACTGTTCACGGCTAGCAGCAGCAACACCGCGAGTATCTTTCCAAGATGTACTGCGATCGGCGGTGTCGGTAAGACGAACAGCAACGTCGCAGTGTACCACCAATAGCAAGTCCGTCTTGAGCGAGTGGTTAAGTCGCATTTCGTTGCCAACACTTGCCCCCGGGTTATCCGTTTCCGGGGAGGCGCCAAGGCAGCAGCATGGGAACCTTCCGTTGATACGCCCGATACGGTTCACCGAACAGACGCACAAGATCACGCTCTTCAAGCACGGTGGCGACAACTACCCAGACTGTCCACATAGTGTTGAAGAGCAGCCGGTCCGCCGTGAGGTCCGGATAACACCAAAACAAAAGCAGAACGCATGCATATAGCGGGTGGCGTACCCACTTGTAGGGACCGTGAATGGTCAGGGGCACGTCCCGGAGTGTCTTTCCGCGAAGGTGGGCTTTGATGGGTCGAATCCCAAACGGGTCAAACGCGCCGAGGGCCCACGCGCCCCACACGAATCCCAAAATAGCGATGATAAACCCACCCCGTAGCAGCCAGCGCCCAGGGCCGTCGATACTCACCAGCGTCAGGGCCGTCGGTTGCCAGAAAAGCAGCAATGCGCACAGCACGACCCCAGACGCAATGGCGTAGAGCGCCCCACTGAAATGGCCCGGCAGCAACGCTTCAAGCCGATGGCGAAACGATTGTCTGACCATGCCGCTGTGCTGGACAAAGAACATCAAACACAGCAACCCATCGAGCCCCAGGGCGGTTGGGATCGAGAGACGAAGGTCAATGAAATGAAACGGCCCGTGGAAGAGGAATATAGCCAGCAGCAATACCGACGTACCCCCCAATACCTGCGCTGCGATCATTGTCGCGTGTGCTAACGCCGTTGACGTGTGTTGCACCTTACCTTCAATCATCGGCCTGACGCCTAAGGATGAGGCGCCGGGAAAACCACGCAGCGGGTTTTCCGATCACTCTCCATACTGTTGTTGCGCGGACAATTCACGCCAACCCCTCCCTAAGAGCAACCTCTACGTGACCGACCATAGTATTTAGAAAAGAGATACCATCGACATTAAACTGAACCAAGTTCTGATGTTTAGGGAAGGCCAAAGGCAATTCGATACACGCGTTGTTAGACCGCGGCCCTAACACCGCGTTGCCACCACGACTTCGGACGGAATGCCGAAAGGCACCACCTTCGAGTGGTGCTGCACCTGCC
Organism: Gammaproteobacteria bacterium; assembly: GCA_029861845.1. GTDB lineage: Bacteria > Pseudomonadota > Gammaproteobacteria > Acidiferrobacterales > SPGG2 > SPGG2. Next base: position 3,810 of record JAOTYM010000157.1, read on the forward strand.
ATTCTGACTCCAGCAGAAACGGTAGGAGATCGATAGGCCGGCAACCGCCCACGAGAGAAGGACGAAGAGACTGGATCCAGCTCACCACGCCCGCCACCATCCGCGAGCCAAAACCAGACCCGCTGGAAAGACCCGACAAGCAGAGCAAACCGTCCGGGCGAAGCATCCGATGGGCTTCTCGAAGCACGGCCCGGATGTCCTCATGGGAAAGCAGATCGAAGACGTAGTTTGACACGAATCGATCGTAGGACCCGGCCGGTTCATCAACCGGCGGCCCGCCCTCAGTAAGGATCACCTCCGCCCGCGGCGAGTGTGACGCAAGGCGGGCTTGGGCCAGTCGAACCATCCTAGGGCTCACGTCTACCCCACGGTAGCGCGCCGTGTTGGACAGATATTCTTCGAACAGGTGCAGTGCGAAGCGGCCGGTCCCACAGCCGAACTCGAAGACGGACTCCGCGGCGGTGAAATCTCCGTGCAGCCGAACCATTGCCGTGGCGCGGTCTTCGTAAAACCCCTGCGAGTCTTGCCGCGAGCCGATTCGGTCATACGTTCGCCTCGCTTCTTGGTGGGACAGCGTACCCAAATTCAACTCCTGAACTCGAGTGAAAAGTTGAGAACACCTGATGAAGAATCAGGTGCGCGTAGGATGTAGCAGATTTGTACCAGGTTGTTTGAGAACCGCCTAGAAATATCGCGGATTTAGATAGGGAATGAGATTGGGCAAGCGATGCAAGTGCCTGACTTTACTCGTTAAACTACATCAATTAGCGAACCCCATTCAGGTGCGTTACCAGGCTGCGCTCCGCCCCGCACAGTAATCGATGGTGGTCGTGCACGCTCACACTCACCAAAGATTAGTGTCTTACGAGGTGATGATACCGGAGATCGAGAGGGAAACAAGACGCTTCAGCGCCGATCTAGAAGGGTTAGTACGTCCTCTAGGTTTTCAATCAACACCTTGACCACATCGCTACGCTCGCCAGTCTCGTCGGCAGGCTCATCCATGGCGAGCTTGTTGCGTGCGCCGCTGATGGTAAACCCTTCTACATACAACAAACTGCGGATTTGACGGACAAGCACGACGTCTTGACGTCTGTAGTATCTTCGGTTTCCACGTCGCTTAACCGGTTTGAGTCGGGGAAATTCCTGCTCCCAGTAACGTAGAACGTGCGGCTTTACCGCACACAAGTCACTGACTTCACCGATGGTAAAGTAGCGCTTGCCTGGGATTGGTGGCAGCTCGAAATTATCCGCTGGATCCAGCATTCAGCTTAGCCCGCTCCTTCATCTTGGCACGTAAGCCAGCGTTCTGCTCGACCCGCTCCTTTAGCTTGTGGCTAGCGCGGAAAGTGACTACGCGTCTGGCAGAAATGGGGATTTCTTCGCCGGTTTTCGGGTTTCTTCCCGGTCGCGGGCTCTTCTTGCGCACCCCAAAATTCCCGAACCCCGAGATCTTTACCTGCTCCCCCTCCGCCAGCGCAGCGCGTATTCTCTCAAAAAATAACTCCACGAATTCCTTCGCTTCTCGCTTGTTTAAGCCCAATTCGTTGAATAAACACTCGGCCAAATCGGCTTTCGTCAGTGCCATTTTCGGTGTCCTTCTTGCTTATTTTAGGCTACTTTTTTCTGAGTTCTGCCCCCAGACCGGCCTGGAGAGAATCGATGACCCGCAGCGTGATTGCTTCAATTATCTCCTCTTTAAGAGTGCGCGAAGAGTCTTGCAACGTCAAGCCCAGAGATAAACTTTTTCTTCCGGAATCAATGCCTTCGCCGTGATACTCATCAAAAAGCTGCAAGTCAACAAGAAGCTCGCCAGCAGCAGTGGCGGCACAATCGAGCACCGCCTGGGCCGATACCTTCTCATCCACCTGGAACGATAGATCTCGACGAATGGCTGGAAACTTAGATACTTCATTGAATTGCGGGATTTTCGCGGTCTGCAGCGCCGAAATACGTACCTGAAACAGAAAAACGGTTTCATCCAGGTCCAATTTCGCCACCAACTCGGGGTGAAGTGCGCCCAGCCACCCCACATGCTCGCCGTTCTTGGTGATTTCGGCACTTTGGCCGGAGTGCAGCGCTGGATGCTGGCCCGGTTGTAGCTGAAACTCATCACGGCTCCCCGTTACCTGCAGCAAGGCCTCCAGGTCACCCTTGGCGTCGTAGAAATCGACAGCACGGGGTTTACTGCCCCACTGCTCGGGCAAAGCAGGTCCCATGAGGGCGCCACCCAGCATCAGTTCTTGTACAAGATCCTTACCGGTACCGACGAAGCACCGCCCCAATTCGAATAGACGCAATCGTGATTGTTGGCGATTTTGGTTGTACACCACTGTCTGCAGTAGGCCCGGCCAAAGCGTAATACGCATGGCCGCCATATCTGCGCTTATGGGATTTTGCAAAGTCATGGACCCGGTTGCCGGCTCGAGCAGGCGTTGTAGCGCCGGATCGACGAAGCTATAAGTAATAACCTCCTGGTAGTCACGGTCCGTTAAAACAGCCTTAAATCGCTCAGCCGGAATATGATTCTCCGATGCAAACCTAGCCCCCATGGGGATTCGCGGCATCTTACTGGGCAGGTTCTCAAACCCATATACGCGCGCCACCTCTTCGACGAGATCCTCCTCGCGCTCGATGTCGAAGCGATAGGAGGGTGGAGTAACCCGCCAACCGTCACCACGCTTGCTAACGCGCATGCCCAGCCGTGTCAGGATGCCCGCTGTCTTAGCCACCGGCAACTCTTGGGCAAGCAGCTGAGTCAGCCGGCGCCTGCGCAAGGTAACGCTCGCACGCTTGGGCATGTGACGGGTCAAACGTTCCTCTAATATGGGCCCTGGTCTGCCACCAACAATATCGAGCAATAGTGACGTCGCACGCTGTATCGCCTGGGGTTGCAAGTAAGGATCAACCCCACGTTCAAATCGAAACGACGATTCGGTCTGCATACCCAGGCTACGTGCACGACCGGCAATCGTCTGTGGCCGAAAGTATGCACCCTCGAGAAGCAGGTTGTGCGTCTTATCGGTCACGGCTGAATCTAGCCCACCCATAATGCCAGCAAGCGCCACCGGCCCCTTGTGATCGGCAATCAGAAGCGTGCCCGCCTGTATGCGCGGTTTCGGGCGACCACCG
>JAOTYM010000158.1 GCA_029861845.1 Gammaproteobacteria bacterium
TCGCTTGGTCGAACGTCCAGACATGCAGGATTCGCCCAACAACTGGCCGCTTAATGTCTATACCGCCTATGACAGTGGGCTCCAGGTAGCCACCGGGGAATACTACATGACCATGCATTCCGATGTGTTCGTAAAGCGAGCTGACTGGCTTGACCCATTTCTCACGAGAATGGCAGAAGATGACAAGGTCGCCGGGGTAGGCGCGTGGAAACTTCGGTTGGAAAATCCGTTGTACGTTGTTCAAAAGCGTGTCTTGGGCACTGCGGTCAAGTTAGTCAAAAACGCCCTGGGCAAGAAAAAACATATCGCCTGGCGTCAAGGCCATTTTCCGCGGGACTATTGTGCTATGTACCGCCGCGCCCCGATCATTGAGCACAACCTCACTTTCCGTCCGATCTTCAACGCCGGAGCCAACTTAGCAATCGCCAAGCAACTATGGAATGCGGGTTACGAAACACGCATGATGCCGGTGCGCGAGTTAGCCGAAAAAATCGTACACGTAGGACATGCCACGGCGGTGGTAGTCGCCGAACGACGGCTTAATCACGAACGGGCACATATCAAGGCAGAACGACGGGTAGAAGCACTTTTTTCTGAAGACTGGGTCAAGAATCTACAAGACGACGTATCACTGGATTCCTGAAAGCGGCGCCAACATCGGCACGGTCGGGTATCACGCTCAGGTGACGTTATTTAGCTGCCCGATTTCTATCGATGATAGATTATTGGCGGCAAATCAGGCTGCGCGCCGGTTTGCCGATCATACAAGTGGAGCGCTCGATAATAAACCTTCATCCAAAATCGCCTATCCGACTGCAGCGTAACTCGCAATGGTTTGCCACTATAGATCATCATAAATCGAAACATATCTCTTGCCGTCAGCCCCAAATCCATGCTTGAAAAGAACAGGCCAGCAATATCTTTGATTATCCAGCGTTGCGGCACGCGCTTGCGTACCTGTACCCGGTGTAGATCAATGAGATAGAGTTTTATGTTTTCCGGTGACGGCGCCGTGCCGTGCGGTATATCCAACAAGAAGTGGCAGAGATAAAAATCGCGGTGGTTGATGCCATTCGCATGCAGGTGACGGCTGATCTGTGCTACTTCTCTGATAAGGGCGCGCTTTAACTTGATCTTCTCCTTAGTATCTTCAGCCTGCTTAAAGCTCGGTGCCCATTTTTCTAGGGATGTGGTGCCATTCAGGGCTTCGGTCACAATAAACGATCTTCTTGTTGCCGGATTGATCCCCTCCTCGCCGTAGGCCGCGATTTTCATGGTACTCACACTAATCGCTTCAAGCGCACGAATCGCGCGCCACTCCGTTTTGGCACCGATCACGGGTATATGCAACGAGAGCAGCTTTCTGATGATTTCTTTCCAGCCAAAACCCCAATGACTCTTTATGAAGAAGTCTCTACCACCTCGCTGGAATTTCAGGGTACGCCGGGCCGGAAATTCCTTGAATACCTCACCATCTATTCTGAGAAAATCCGCCACCCGGCGTTCGCTCGAAAACAGTGGCCGTAGGTCTTCCCTGATATAGATCATGGCTTGCCCCGGTTTCTGGCCGCCCGCGCGATAATCACATCCGCCGCCCCTTCAACCAGACTGTAAAGGTCCGTCCGTTCACAGTAAGCAGATCCATTGCTGCTCCACTGAGAACGCTCGTTAGACGCCAACATCTCGGCAAGCATCTTGTTTAGAGTGTCCTGTCTAAACGGCGACGGGCATATCATGCCTGCACGCGCGTTTCCTACATGAAATGCAAACCCACAATTTTCCGTCACCAGTACTGGTAGGCCGCAGATCATAGCTTCTATAAGCGTCGCACCTGCACTCTCGGTGTAAGAAGGATGGATTAGCAAATCAGCTGTATAATAGTAGTCCGCTATGTTCTCGCACGCACCCACGAAAATCACCTGGTCACCAACACCCCGCGTTTTTGCCAGCGTTATAAACGGCTTTGCATTATCGTCACCGACAACAAATAGCTTACTCCTTTGCTTCAAGTCTTCCGGCAGAGTTGCGAGCGCGATTATGGCGCGATCGATGCCTTTAGTCTTAAACCTCGAACCAACATTCAGAAGCATATAGTCATCAGATGCCAGTCCAAGTTTATCGCGGAGCGTAGATTTTTCATTCTCTGTCGGTATGTTTCTAATTAGCCTGTTCTTGTTAATCCCTGGTGGCAGCAAGTGGAAACGCCCAGAGTCCGTCCCATAATAGTGGATGAATTTATCGCGTTCCCCGTAAGCAACAAGAATGATTTCCGTGTCGCTATCGTCACCAAAAACCGCTTTCTCTAATTTCTTTAGGCCCCAGTAGCGAGGCAAGAACTTATAAACGCAACGCTTTGTCTCATCGACCCTAGCCGCGTAACACGTCTCACCGACATAATAAACGTCAAGGCTGGGAATCTTCGTAAAGCCAGTAATGCAGTCAAACCCTTGGTTGGTGGTAGCCTGCCTTAGGCTAGTTCCAAACTTCTTTCTGCTACCGTGATTGGTAAATGCCTTGGTATCGATTACATGTACCCTCAACTCAGTCGGGCGCTGGCCAGACCATTCACCGGTAAAAAAGTGGACATCGTGCCCACGCCGCGCGCATTCGTCTGCTATCCGTAGCGCGGTACGTTGCACACCTCCAAACTTGAAATACTTTACCAATGCAAACGCGAGTTTGTACTTACTCACTATAGGCTCTTCCGATCCTGACTAACGGCCAAACTCGGTCAAAAATCAGTCATAAAAGATCTAAATGAAGACCTAACACCTTACGAAACTTGTGCATCCAGACTCTCGAGCACTTGTGCCGGTCGTAATTGCCGCAAACAGTTTAAATGTTCCAGTGGACATTCACGCTGGTAACAGGGGCTACAGTCAAGCCCCAAGTACAGTATCCTAGCGCGCGGATGAAGTGGTGGGTTATGTTCAGGAGAAGTACATCCATAGACAGCGACCAAATCCCGATCGAGACTAGCCGCCACGTGCATCAGGCCGGAATCGTTGGTAACCACGGTCGTCACCAACGACATAAGATTTATACATTCGTCCAGACTTGTGCGCCCACCAAGGTTCAGACAGCGGCTGTCGGTCAGCGCCTGTATCTCCTCCGTGATTGGCACATCTTTGCCCGAACCGAATAGCCAAACCTGCCAACCTCGGGCGAGCTGGGCGCTCGCGACTTGCGCGAAATAACTGGCCGGCCAACGTTTGGCTGGACCATATTCGGCCCCGGGACACATTCCCAATACCGGTCCCGACGGCAGCTCTTGTCCCAGCCGCGTGAGCGCGGCATGGGCGTCGCTACGCGACGCATTCAGGGTAGGCTGCGGTATGGATGTGAGCATCGGCTCTTCTTTGTCCAAACCGAGCGCGATATAGGTATCTACCCTCCGTGGCAACATCTTTTTGTCTAGCCGCCGCACATCATTCAACAGGCCCCAACGGTATTCGCCGAGAAAGCCGGTGCGACGACGCACGGATGCTACGAACGGGATAAGCGCAGACTTGAGCGAGTTCGGCAGAATGATCGCTTGTTCATAGTCCCGCTCGCGCAGGCGGCGACCAAGTTTCCAGCGTGTCCCTAGTGCAAGGTCCCCGTGCCCAACCGGTAGCGAAAAGGCTTGTGCCACTTCGGGCATGCGCGCCAATAAAGACTCGGTCCAGGCCGGCGCCACTACGTCTATCTGCACCTGTGGCCGGCGTTGCTTGATCAGTTTAAAAAGGCTTTGTGCCATCACCATGTCGCCGATCCATGCCGGACCGACAACAAGGATTCTTTCCGCCATAACTATCTCGTGGCCCAAGCCTTACACACATGCAGGGCCCGGCTAGACATCAACACTATGACTCGATGGTTTTGACGATGCGACTCGGATCTATTGCTCTGCATCGTCCAGCAGTACATACAATGCGCCACAGTAGGGACATCGCTCTTCGCCGCTTTTGTCGATGGGCAGAAAAACCCTAGGATGGGAATCCCACAAACTTGCGCCCGGCAACGGGCACTGCAAGGGTAAGTCCTTGGAGGTAATTTCGTAGCGCCTTTCTTTGTTGGGGGTAGTATCTTCCGTCATCGACTAGTACCTAAAGGCAGCGCATGCCATTACACCACGGTCAGCCACTCCGGATACTGCGTCCGCCGTCCATGCACCTGATCAAAATATAAGCTTTGCAGTTTCTCAGTAATCGGACCACGCCTTCCCGCGCCGATGGTTCGCCCATCGAGCTCTCGTATCGGCGTGACCTCCGCCGCGGTGCCGGTGAAAAACGCCTCGTCTGCGATGTAAATCTCATCGCGCGTGATCTGTTTTTCCGTTACCGGATTACCGATTTCCGCCGCCAACTGAAATATTGTATCGCGCGTGATGCCATCGAGTGCAGATGACAGATTTGGTGTATAGATATCACCATCACGGACAATGAATATATTCTCTCCGCTTCCCTCCATAACATAGCCTTGCGCATCGAGTAGCAACGCCTCATCGTAACCACACGACTGTGCCTCGTGGAATGCCATAATGGAATTGAAGTAATGGCCGGTCGCCTTCGCGCGACACATAGCCGCGTTAATATGGTGACGCGTAAATGAGGAGGTTCTGATACGAATACCCTTCTCCATATTCTCTTCACCGAGATAAGCGCCCCAGTGCCAAGCGGCAACCACGACATGAACTCTAAGGTTGTCGGCCCGTAGACCCATACCCTCGGAACCGTAAAAACAGATCGGCCGAATATATGCGCTGTCTAGATTGTTTTCGCTCACAGCATCACGCATAGCGGTGTTGATCGCTTCTTTCTCAAACGGAATTTTCATACCGAGGATATGCGCCGAGCGAAACAATCGATCGGTGTGCTCACTCATTCTAAAGATGGCAGGACCTCTATCGGTCTTATATGCGCGTACGCCCTCGAACACACCCAACCCATAATGAAGGCTATGAGTTAACACATGTGTGGTGGCCTCGCGCCAGGGAACGAGCTCACCGTCATACCAGATGACACCATCCCGATCAGCGAACGACATCCTTTAAGAATCCCGATATATATCTTTAGGTTCGTCACATACTGGCGAGTCTAGTCAGCAACCGAATCGCCCTCAAACAGATCCCGCCACAACACCGCCACGCGTTCCGGGAGCCCGGAGAGCTCACGGTGTGCAATCAACGGTTTGCGTTCCGCCAGCTTCAAACGGTGCTCAGTGGAAAGATAGCAACGGTAGGCTTCGACCAGTAGTTGCACGCGTTTAGCATCCAGCAAGCCTGCGTCGGCCAACGTTTCCAAGATACTGACGTTATCAGTATGTTCGGTCAGCCCCGGACTATCCGCCGCCAACAGCAAGACCCAATATTGGACCATAAATTCGATATCGACGATACCTCCGCGATCGTGTTTGATATCAAACAGGGTTGGGTCGTGATCGGCTTGGGCGGATTCCATCCGCGCTCGCATTTGTCTAATGTCTTCGCGCAATTGCTCAGCCTCGCGTCGCCGGCAAAGTATTTCTCGTCGAACCGCGACAAAGCGCTGACAAAGATCGCGGCTGCCGGCGACGACGCGGGCCCGCACCAATGCTTGATGTTCCCAGGTCCACGCGTGCTCGTGCTGATAGTCACGAAATGCCGGCAACGTGGTCACGAGCGGCCCCCCCTTCCCGCTCGGTCGCAGCCGCATGTCGACCTCATACAACAGTCCAGCGTGGGTACGGGTGGTAAGCATGTGTATCAGTCGTTGGCCAAGGCGGGCAAAGAAGACCTCGGTGCTGATCGGTCTTGGCCCGCCGGTGCCAGCACCGCCCCCGTCGTACAAGAAGATTAAGTCGAGATCGGAGCCGTAACCGAGTTCCAAGCTACCGAGCTTGCCGTAGGCGATAATCGCAAAGTCCGGCTTTCGCGACTCATTTACGTCCGACCTCGGCTCGCCGTGTTTCTTTACCAGGGCGGCATACGCCAGCGCCAGGCTAGTTTGCAACACTACCTCGGCAATACACGCGAGCTGCGCCGAGACCTGTTCTGGATCCAGCCCCGGGCCCACATCGGCCGCCGCCACCCGTAGTACGTGGCCGTGCCGAAACTCGCGCAGCACTTCCATCTGCATTTCCAGATCGTCCTCGCCAACCTGGCGTAGTCGCTCCGCCAGTTCTGACGACAACGTGTCTTTTGTCGCTAGCGCGTAAAGGCTAGCGGGATCGATCAACTCATCTAATAGCACCGGGTGTTGGCTGATCCAGTTGGCGATCCAGCTGCTGGCAGCGCACAGCCGCACGAGCTGCGACAGGGCATCGGGATTCTCAAGCAGCAACACCAAATAGGCCGAGCGCCGGCCGATAGACTCGATCAATTTGACCAGTCGCACCAGTGTCGCCAGCGGTTTGGCGGTCGAACCTGCTGACGCCAGCAATAGTGGGACAACTTTGTCCATACGGCTGCGCCCCTCACTTGAGAACGCACTATAGGCGGGGCCAGCGCGCAATTCGCGCAGCAAGGCTTGTACGTCCTCCGGCCTATCGTACCCGCTATCCAATAGAAGCTGGTGCGATGTTTCGGTATCTAACGACTCCAGCCATGCGCCTAGCAGTCGTTGGTCATTATCCTCCTCAGCCTCCGCCTGCGGCGTTGCAAACAACTGATCGAAATGCCCTTGCACGGTATCCATGTGGCATCGCAGCCTGGTCTCAAACGAGGCCCAATCAGAAAAGCCCATAGCAACCGATAAACGCAATCGCTCGAGCTCGGCCCCGGGCAGTTCGTGTGTTTGCCGATCGGCGAACATCTGCAGGCGGTTCTCGGTGTCACGCAGGAATACATATGCGTTGGTCAAGTCAATCATCGCCGGTTGGGACAAATACCCGGCGCTGCTTAGTTTTTGCAACGCCTTCATAA
>JAOTYM010000159.1 GCA_029861845.1 Gammaproteobacteria bacterium
GATGAAAGCCACATATTGTGGGTGGCGAATACGTCCATATGGCCCGGTCATCGCGAGCGTGTGGCGGCGTTGCGCTTGGAAGAGCACCTTCCATGCTGCAGACAAGAGGATGAAACCGCCGAACACAAGCACCATGCTGACGAAGTGGAAGGGGCCGAAATGGGGATTGCTACGCCAACCGAACAGCATCTCGGGCAGATGCCCGGAGTCGTGGGCCAACCAATTAACTTCGGGAAAGCGGCTGGTTAACCACCCCGAAAGCAGATAGATGGTGAGCGGGAAACCATACATCTCTGTGAACAGCGCAACCAGAAATGCGGAAAACGCGCCAAAGGAGCGCCAGTCCTAGGCGGTGCGCGGCTTGGTGAAGCTAAAGGCAAAAATGATGAAGATCGCCGAGTTGATGATCACCAGCAACCATAATCCGTACTCGGGTGCGCCATCGTTCATCGTTAATCTCCCCTCGATTCGCGATGATCATCCTGCTGGTTGTCGTGATCCGCACCATGACCGTGGCCTCCGTGCATGAAGAGGTGCATCCCGATGCACCCAAGTAGCAGCACGAACGGCAGGGCCTGGATTACATGGGCCCGGTGCTCGGTGAACAGGAAGTACCCACCGATGGCGAGAAACACTAGCAGCGCTACATTGGTTTTGGACTTCAACCAGTGCCTTAGCATGTCCTCTGCGTTTGTCATCAAATCAGTCTCCTCGGTGGCCAGTCCGGCCAATTAGCGGCGGTCGCACCGATGCGTTGCCTTGCGTTTCGAGATCCGGCGTTTTCACAGCTCCACCCGGTTCAGCCGCAGCGCGTTCGTCACCACCGACACTGAGCTAAAGCTCATCGCTGCTGCTGCGATCATCGGGCTCAGCAAGATGCCGAAGACCGGATACAGAACGCCCGCTGCGATAGGCAAACCGAGCGCGTTGTAGATGAAGGCGAAGAACAGGTTTTGGCGGATGTTTCGCATGGTGGCCCGGCTTAGGCGCCGAGCGCGGACGATGCCCCGCAGATCACCTTTAACGAGTGTCACGCCGGCGCTCTCCATGGCGACGTCCGTGCCGGTACCCATGGCGATACCGACGTGTGCCTGCGCAAGCGCTGGCGCATCGTTGATGCCGTCACCGGCCATGGCGACCATGTGGCCTTGGTCTTGCAAGCTCTTAACCTTGTTCGCTTTCTGGTCCGGGAGCACACTGGCCAACACGTCGTCGATGTCTAGCTTATTGGCCACGGCGCGGGCTGTGGTCTCGTTATCGCCGGTAAGCATCACAACCCGCAGTCCTTCAGCATGCAGCGCCTCAATAGCGGATGGGGTAGTCTCTTTGATAGGGTCAGCGACGCCAATCAATCCGGCACACTTGTCGTCTACGGCTACGAACATCACAGTTTGGCCATCGGCACGCCGGTGCTCGGCTCGTTCGACCAGGGTTCCAGGTTCAACACCCAGGTCCTCAAGTAGCGCTCGATTGCCAAGCGCCACCCTACGGCCGTCGACGCGACCGATCACGCCCTTGCCCGTCTTCGACTCAAATGAATCCGCCTTGCCGAGCTCAACGCCTCGCTCATGAGCGCCGTCGACAATGGCGGCCGCAAGAGGGTGTTCGCTGCCGCGCTCAAGAGTGGCCGCCAGGCGCAGCAACGTGAGTTCGTCCACGCCCTCGCTGGGCACCACTGATACCAGTTTCGGCTTGCCCTCCGTAAGGGTGCCGGTTTTGTCCATCACTAGGGTATCGATCTTTCGCATCACTTCGATTGCTTCGGCGTCCTTGAACAACACACCGGCGGTGGCACCTTTGCCGGTGGCGGTCATGATCGACATCGGCGTCGCTAGCCCCAGAGCGCAGGGGCAGGCAATAATTAGCACCGCCACCGCATTGATCAGCGCATAAGCCATGGCCGGGGCCGGGCCGATCAGCGACCACACGATGAAAGTGATTACCGCGATCAGCACTACCGCTGGTACAAAGTAACCTGCCACCACATCAGCCAGCTTTTGGATTGGCGCCCTACTGCGCTGGGCCGTGGCCACCATTTGCACGATCTGGGCCAGCAGAGTGTCAGCGCCGACACGCTGCGCTTCGATGACAAGCGCACCGGTTCCGTTGACCGTCGCACCGATGACCCGGTCACCGGCAGATTTTGCCACCGGGATGGGTTCGCCCGTGATCATCGATTCATCTACGGCGCTGCCACCTTCCACCACCGCGCCGTCGACCGGCAGTTTCTCACCGGGCCGTACTCGCAGCCGGTCGCCTACTTGTACTTGATCGAGCGGGATGTCTTCCTCGCTGCCATCTTCACGCATGCGCCGCGCGGTTTTTGGCGCGAGTCCAAGCAGTGCCTTGATGGCGGCACCGGTGCGGCTGCGCGCGCGTAACTCCATCACTTGCCCCAGCAGCACCAAGGTCACGATGACGGCGGCTGCCTCGAAATAAACCGCTACTTCCCCCAGCTCGTCCCGAAACGAGGCTGGGAAGATCGTCGGAACCACCGTCGCCACCACGCTGTAGAGATAAGCGACACCGGTACCGAGGCCAATGAGAGTGAACATGTTCAGGCTCTTGTTCACGATCGACTGCCAACCGCGCTGGAAGAACGGCCAACCCCCCCACAGCACCACGGGCGTTCCGAGGGCGAGCTCGAGCCAGCCTAAGGTTCGGGCGGACGCCAGCCATTCGAAGCTCACCCCCGGGATGAATTCGCCCATGGCAATAATGACCAGCGGCACCGTGAGCACAGCGCTGATGCAAAAGCGTCGTGTCATGTCGACGAGCTCTGGGTTCTTCTCGTCGAGCGTCACCGTCATCGGTTCGAGAGCCATCCCGCAGATGGGACACTCCCCTGGCTCGTCACGCACAACCTCCGGGTGCATGGGGCACGTGTATCGGGTCTTGGTCGTGGGCTGCGCTATGGTTTCAGGCTCGAGCGCCATGCCGCATTTAGGGCAGGCACCGGGACTATCCTGACGGACCTCCGGGTCCATGGGGCAGATGTAAGCAACCCCGGATTTGTGGACTGTTGGGCCTCTTTTTTTCTTAATATGCTCCCCCTTGAGATACGTCCCGGGATTCGCGACAAAGTTTTGGTGACAGCCAGCACTGCAGAAATAGTAGGTTGTGTCCTCGTGCTTGGTGGTGGCGGTCGCCCGCTCAGGCATGACGGTCATCCCACACACTGGATCAATGTGTATTGTCGGTGTCGCGCTCACCGCTTCGGTGAGATGCTTATCAGGCATTCCTTGGGCTCCTTCTCAAAAGACTTCGTTTGACCATGATTTACACCTTGTGCGAACGATACGCGTCAAGTCAATACTCACGAATTGAGCCCAAACTGGTTTCCGTGGGTGGATGTCTGAAGAGGTTAGGCCAACGACACTCGCACCAACACGCCTATGTCTCGCGCGAGCTGAGATGCGCGTTCCTTGCGCGCGGTGTAATTTCGTCGGATTGCACAAGCGGCACGTTCGTTCTAGATGCTTAAACCCAAAGCTGACAGTGACATTGTCGCTAAAGCTGGTTTGTACGCGACTGATCCTAAACATGGTCGTCAGATGCATCCACGCCGATTTGTACGATGGTGTCCGCGAGATAGCGATAGGGGGGCACCACGAGATTTGTCGGTGCGGGTACATCCTTGTAAACACGACCAGCAAAATCAAATTTCGAGCCATGGCAAGGGCAAAAGTATCCGTTAAATTGGTCCCGCGCAGATTCTGGGACGCGCCTGATGATTGGAACACAGCCCAAATGGGCGCATAGACCGATGGCGACAAAGTACTCGGCGCGAATCGATCGGTACTCATTTTGCGCAAAGATCGGTTGTTGTGTGACCACCGATGAGTCGGGATCACGCAGTTGGGTGCGTTGCTGAGGCCGACTTAGGCTCTCGAGCATTTGTGGGGGGCGATGCAATACCCATATTGGTTTGCCCCGCCACGCCGCCGTAAGCTGCTGCCCAGCATCGAGTTTGCTGACGTCTACCTCGATTGGGACATTGCGAGCCCGAGCCCGAGCACTGGGTGCCATGCTCCGCACAAAAGGGATCGCCGCTGTGCCGGTGCCGATGGTGCCCAGCGTGGCCGTCGCTACCGTAAGTACACGTCGTCGCGTTATTTTGCGATGTGCGCGACCTGGACATGCGCCAGCATCGTTGTCCTTTCGACAGACCATAGTCTGCGTAGTGCGTCGCCGATACAACCGTTTTACTCCGACGGAGACGCTGAAGGCATAGTGTCTTGGCCTTGCATCATCCCGCCCTGACCCATCATGCCACCTTGCATCATTCCCTTTTGCCGCATCGTGCGGCGGTGCATCTGTTTCAACTGTTCACGTTGTTCTTCGGTAAGCAGGGCGTGCTTGCGATTACGGGCATCAATCGCAGTTTCGATCATCTGGCGCTTCAAATCGAAAATCCTGGCGTACGCCTCACCGATGGCTGTCGGATCCAATATTTCGGTGTCGTATAGGTCTCTGAGCGTCGCTTGCTCATCCATCATTTGACCCATGAGTTGCCAGTGCTGCTTGCGGAGTCCGTCGTGAATACCATTGACATCTTTTCTCTGGGCGTCGCTGAGACCGAGCATTTCGTATCGGCCCGAACCACGCATCATGTGCATAGCGCCCGGCTGCATGTGGCTTGTCCCTTTCATCATGGGCATATAATCCATGGCGTCCACCATTTGCATTCCGCCCATCATGGGCATGTGTCCTATGTCACCCATCATTTGCATCCCGTGCACGGCGGAGTTCATGTCACCCATGAGACCCACCCCTTGCTTCGTATCGTGCGCTAAGACGGCCGCAGGGAAACTGTTTGCCGCCAGGAGCAGGCCGCCAAAGATAGTCAATTGCTTTAATGCTGTTCTGTTCATTTGTCCGATCTCCTGTGTAGAAGTTTTCAGGCAGGTCAGCCTACAACTTGTAAGCAGCTCACAAGTCAAGCCTCATCGCTAGTGAAGCTCAGACTCAATCAACGGGCAGAACGAGTGACTATCTGGACTGCCATCAGGCATCTGCCCCCATTCTTGGAGTGCCGTTTCCATACGCTTTTGCAACTCCATGAGTTTTTTGATCGCCTGCTGGTTTTGTTGAATTCGCTGTTCGAGAATGTGGCGCACAGAGGGGCATATTGATTGCCCCTGTTCCGCATCTTCAATGAGTCGATTGATCTCTGTTAAGGTGAAACCTAGATTCTTGGCTTGTTGAATGAAGCGCAAACGGTGCAGATCGTTCTTGCGGAACAGCTTGTAGCCGTTATCAGGATTGCGATTGGGTTTGAGTAGCCCAATACGGCTATAGTAACGAACGACGTGCGCCGGCACGCCGGCGTGATCGGCTAATTCGTGGACAATCATGTGAACCTCCGTTCTACGGTTGGAGAAGATTAAGAGCTAGGTGTTTCGTAATTGTCGGAATGTCCGACGTGAAGCTTTTGGCTAGAGCCGTAGACGAAGCGTGGTCAAGTAGAGAGAAGTCTGATCGAGGGTAACCGAACGCTGCTCGAGGAACTGCTGTGCTTGGTTGGAGGAAATAAGATTTAGTTGCACCAAGGGCCCCGATGATGCGTCGTCCCCAGTCGGACGGGGGGTCGACGCTTGAAGGACATCATGGTTTCCGTGGTCATGGTTAAAAACAGCTTCGCACACGCGATGTGGGCGCGGTTCACCGCACATGCCCACCGTCGACGCGGCCGACGTCGCCTGTATACGATTGAAACTCGGGTCACCACCTTGGATTCTTGCATCCTGATGGACGACAGAAATACCCCATGCGGGCAGCGAGCTGCCCAAGGCAAGAATCACAAGCAATGTCCGCAAATCAAGCACTAGTTAACCTCTCGACACAACATTCGAACTATGCCGGAGCCGTTCTCAACGCAAGCTGATCTGGATCAAGATTTAATCTAAAAATGTCAATAGCTTTGTAAGACTTAAGTCAGTCTCGTCAAGGCTGGCAGGTACGACATTAAATACTTAAGTATTGAGACATGGAACTCACAAAAGTTCAGTGGTGTCGGTCAGAGCATTATCGGTACTGCGGTCATCACTTGTGCAAATAAGGCATGGGAATAATGTGCTGCCCAATCGAGTTGTGGCCCCGAATGCGCAGAGTTCAACCGGTCCGCTGGATCCGCTCGGCTAGTACGGTCGCTGTGCCAGCCGTTTGTGAGAGGGGCGCTCTGTATGGCATAGGGAACCTTCTGCTATAATGAGAATCCTAAAGTAGGATGTTGTTTTATCTATTAAAAATGTCTTGGCGGCGGTTTTGTAGCGTATCAGTGAGACTTCTCCTCGCTCTAAGTCTATCCTTGGGTGGACTGATTCCTGCATCTTATGCCGGACCGTCGGATTCACGTCTCGCCGCGTTTGGGGTCTTTGATGGTGCGGCGAACGACACGCAGCCTGCTGACCTCGGCGACGGCTTACAATGTTGTCATGATCACGATGGAAGTTGCGTCAATTGCGTTTCGATGCCGTCAGGCGAGTTTGTCGCCACCGGGACGGATCGCATTACAATGCTCGTAAGTACCACCGATTCTCCTGCGCAAAATTTCCTAACCCTTCACTACAAGCCGCCGCGCTCCCTGCAGATCTAACGCAGCCGCGCTGAGCAGGCTTCTCCGGACCAACCTGCAGATCATCAGCGCGTTTGAGATTTCTTCGGTAGACCTTGTGACGTCTACCGGCTACTTTCCGCCAAAGGGAGATTGTACTTGTCTAGAAATGTATGGGTCGTCGCGATGACACTAGTCAAGCAAGGCACAGGTGAGTGGGGCGGAAACATGCCCGCATGGGAGGGGAAGTTAGAGAACGACGAGGTGCTTACCATCATCCAGTGGATTACATCGCTTTTGCCTGATGAGATTTACCAGGCCTGG
>JAOTYM010000003.1 GCA_029861845.1 Gammaproteobacteria bacterium
TCGTAGTGGCCACCACGATTCTCATCGTGCTACCGGAAAAACTGCAGGCCATCCAGGAGTACCGGTTCCTGCTGTTCGCGACAATGGTCATCCTGATCCTGCTTTTCCGCCCCGAGGGTTTGTTGCCGCGGCCGCTTCGGACATACCTTCCCGGATGGCGGCCGAAGTAAACAACTCGACGCAAGACCTTCTCGATTCCCGCAACCTGACGAAACGGTTCGGCGGTCTCACTGCCGTAGACAAACTGAATCTCGTGGTCCGTTCTAACGAGATCCTCGGCTTAATCGGTCCCAATGGCTCGGGAAAAACAACCTTCTTCAACGTGGTGACAGGAATCTACCCGACAAGCGAAGGCCAGATCATATTTGATGGCAAGGATGTTACCAACCTGCCATCGCAAGCGATCTACCATGCAGGGATCGCGCGCACCTTTCAGCGATCGCGATTATCGTTATCGCTATCGATCTTCGACAACATTATGATCGGGAATCGTAGGTGGCTGAACCAAGGCTTGTGGTTCAATCTCGTCCGGCGTGCGGCGTTCAAACGGCAGTTTGAAGAAAGTTTTACACAGGCACGGGAGCTCGTGGAGGTATTCGACCCGCCATTGGCCGATCACATGTTCGACGCTGTCGGAGGATTACCGATGATTGATCGCCGGCGTATAGAGATCTGCCGGGCATTGATCAGTCGCCCGAAGCTGCTCCTGCTCGACGAACCGTCAGCCGGTATGACGCACGAGGAGACAACGCAGTTGATGGACGATCTCCTTGAGGTCAAAAACCGCTTCGAGGATTTGACGATCATCATTATCGAGCACGAAATGGGCGTCATCGAGCGTGTTACCAATACCTGCGTGGTTCTGAACTTCGGACAAAAGATCTGCGAGGGAACCTATCAGGAAGTGTCCGACGATAAGCTCGTGCAGCAAGCCTATTTGGGAATCCAATGAGCGCGAAAGACCAAAGCGGGTTGATTGTGGAAAGCGTCTACACTGCCTATGACAAGGCCGATGTCTTGGAAGGCGTTTCCCTGAAGGCCGAGAGTGGCAAGATCACGTGCCTGTTGGGCTCCAACGGCTCCGGGAAATCGACGTTGATCCGCTCCATTTTGGCATTGACCAAACCGAATCGTGGCCGCATCGTTTTCGACGGTACTAAACTAACCGGCCTGCCTACACATAGGATCATCGGCGCTGGTATCGCCTGTATCCCCGAAGGCCGCAAAGTTTTTCCCAAGTTAACGGTCGAGGAAAACCTCCGCCTCGGGGGCTATCAAGAAAACTCGCAGGAGATTATCAGCCAGCGCCTCGAGCACGTCTACGAGACCTTTCCGGTCCTCCGGGAACGACGGGAACAGATCGCAGGCACTATGTCTGGCGGCGAACAGGCGATGATCTCGATAGGTCGCGGGTTGATGGGCGCTCCGAAGCTGCTGATGCTCGACGAACCTTCGCTTGGGCTCTCACCGGCGCTGGTCAAAGAAAATTTTAAAATCATCGAGCGCATCAACGAGCAAGGAATCACAGTTTTCCTGGTTGAGCAGAACGTACACCAGACTCTTGCGATTGCTGATTACGGTTATGTTTTGTCAAAGGGGCGCGTCGTTGCTGCTGGCACACCGGACGAGTTGGGCCAGACCAGAGAGGTTCATCAGGCCTACTTCGGCTGAAGTAATCGTTCATTGTGTGACCTGGTCTCGTTTGAGATCACACCCGTTCTCACAGGTGAGAAGGCTGCCGAAGTCATCGGGTAACCCTATTCATGTCACCTAGTCGGTGTGTCAGGTTTGTGTCAAACTGATATTTGCTGAGGCCGAAAATCAACGACTTACGTTGTGTTTGTAAATGGGGGCGGGCGTCGCAAATGGCTGTTTCAATTAAAGTTTGAATTTCCCGGGCGCGACTACGAACCAGGTGGTCGGGAGTTCGATCTCTCCGGGCGCGCCATCTGATCAATATCTTACGTACTCGTCCCCGATTCTAAATAAGACGAGCGTGGGACTTTGCGCTACCGCTTTCAGCCTGTGTTCGGGCGTGATTAGGGTGAGCATCGCAGGTATGATCACGGTTCCGCTGGCCACGAGACGCAATAGACCAAACAGCGCTCGTGCCACCTACGCGTGGAGCTTGCTTTGACAGATAGCGGGCAGTCAAGATGTATTAGGCGTCTGCTCTCGACCGCGGATCGACTAGGCGCGCGGGTCGCGGCTTTCCTAGAAAACAGTTCTTCTGATGCGGGCCCACAAATATGGCACATCGGGTTCAACCAACACCATCATTGTTCACGCTTGCTGTGAAGCGGTTTTGGCCGCGTTCACGTTTAGCACGGGATATCGCCCTGATTCTAGCGATCAAGCTAACGGCGTTAGTGGTTATTAAACTGTTGTGGTTCTCTGATCCACCTGCAACCCCTACACTCGAAGTAGATCAGGCCTTGTTCGGCTTGGCGGATGAAAGCAAGCATCGGCGATAATTCGAGGCTACTGTTTATGTTTCCGACCGAAGAAGTCGTCAATCTCTCCCGCCTGCAGTTTGGTCTGACGGCGATGTATCATTTCTTGTTTGTACCCCTCACCCTCGGGTTGGGTTTGCTCTTGGCCATCATGGAGTCCGTCTATGTCATGACTGGCAAAGAAATCTACAAGGACATGACGCGCTTCTGGGGCATGTTGTTTGGGATCAACTTCGCCATGGGTGTCGCCACCGGGCTCCCACTTGAGTTTCAATTTGGCACGAACTGGGCCTACTACTCGCACTACGTCGGCGATGTATTCGGTGTGCCGCTCGCACTGGAAGGACTGATTGCCTTTTTCTTGGAGGCGACGCTGGTCGGCCTGTTCTTTTTTGGTTGGAATCGTTTGACCAAAGTGCAGCATCTCACGGTGACTTGGTTGGTCGCCCTGGGAGCCAACTTCTCAGCGTTATTTATCTTGGTCGCTAATGGTTGGATGCAACATCCAGTCGGCGCCGAGTTCAACTACGAGACCATGCGGATGGAACTCAAGAGCTTCACCGAAGTTTTTTTCAATCCGGTGGCGCAGGTCAAATTCGTGCACACAGTGTCTGCCGGCTACGTGACAGGTGCCATGTTCGTGTTAGGGATCAGTGCCTATTACCTATTGAAAGGGCGCGACCGCGCCTTCGCCATACGCTCGTTTGCGGTGGCGGCCGGATTTGGCTTAGCGTCGGCGTTGTCGGTGATGGTCCTGGGTGACGAGAGTGGGTACGAATTAGGAGATGTGCAAAAGACCAAGCTCGCCGCCATTGAGGCCGAATGGGAGACCCACAAAGCCCCGGCCGCTTTTACCGTCTTCGGTCTCCCGAATCAGGAAAAGCAAACCACCGAATACGCCATCAAAGTGCCCTATGTGCTCGGCTTGATCGCCACCCGGTCCGTCGACAAGGAGGTCGTTGGTCTTAAGGACTTGATGGCAAGACACGAGCAGCGCATTCGCCGTGGAATGATCGCTTACGAAGCGCTGCAGAAACTGCGTGGCGGCGATGAGAGCCAGCCGGTGCAGGATACGTTTGAACTCCATAAAGTAGATCTTGGTTATGCACTGTTGCTTAAGCGCTATACCCCCAACGTGGTCGATGCGACTGAAGCACAAATCCAACAGGCGGTAAAAGACACGATTCCTCATGTTGCCACCTTATACTGGAGCTTCCGGGTTATGGTGGGCATAGGATTTCTCATGCTATTTATCTTTGTCGCGGCGTTCTATTTCACGGCTGTGCGTTCCGCCTGGAACCAACGCTGGTTGCTGCGGCTAGCCTTATATAGCATCCCCCTGCCGTGGATCGCAGCCGAAATGGGATGGATTGTAGCGGAATATGGTCGACAACCTTGGACCATAGCAGAAGTGTTGCCGACCTTCTTAAGTAGTTCGAGCTTAGAAGCGAGCAATGTCTACGTCAGTCTCGCCGCCTTTGTGGTTTTCTATACGGCGTTGCTGATCGCGGAGCTGTATCTCGTGTTTAAATACGCGCGCTTGGGGCCGAGTAGCTTGCATACTGGACGCTACCATTTTGAGCAGCGTGGCCGTGGCACGAGAAGTAAGGAGGGCGCACCATGATCTTGGATTATGAGACACTCAAGATTATCTGGTGGCTGTTTGTGGGCCTATTGTTGATCGGCTTTGTCCTGACCGCGGGTTTCGACCTAGGAATAGGGACATTGCTTCCATTCCTCGGCAAGAAAGACGAAGAGCGTCGGGTCATCATCAATACTATCGGCGCTACCTGGGAAGGCAACCAGGTGTGGCTGGTCCTCGGCGCCGGTGCCGTGTTTGCCGCCTGGCCACTAATTTATGCGGCGGCGTTTTCGGGGTTCTACGCTGCCATGCTGCTGGCGTTGTTTGCCTTGGTCATTCGGCCCGGTGGATTCGCCTACCGTAGCAAACTGTCAGATCCCCGGTGGCGTAGCTTGTGGGATTGGGCGTTGTTTGTCGGCGGGGTAGTGCCGGCTCTGATCTTTGGTGTGGCGTTCGGCAATCTGCTTCAGGGGGTGCCGTTTCATTACGATGACACGCTGCGATCGTTCTACACCGGGTCGTTCTTTGCGCTGTTTAACCCATTTGCCCTGCTTGCTGGCATCGTAAGCGTGGCCATGCTAGTGATGCATGGCGGTATTTTTTTACAGATTCGCACGGAAGGCGAGATTAACGCGCGCGCAAAGCGTGCAGTTATGATCTTTAGCGGGCTTTTCGTCGTGGCGCTCGCGCTCGCGGGGCTTTGGGTGGCGTTCGGCATCGATGGCTACCGCGTGATATCGATGCCCGATCCCAATAGCAGCTTCACACCCTTGGAAAAAACAGTCGATAAGGTTACCGGCGCGTGGCTTGTTAATTACAGACTTTACCCGTGGACGGTGCTTGCCCCGGTAGCGGGCTTCGCCGGGGCGATAATTGCCTGGTTTCTATCGCAGAGAAACCAGGCTGGGTCAGCCTTCATAGCGAGCTCCCTATCCCTGACAGGTGTGGTCCTGACCACTGGTTTCGCCATGTTTCCGTTTATGATGCCGTCCAGCAGTCATCCGGGGCACAGCCTGACGGTCTGGGATGGTGTCTCAAGCCATTTAACACTCAGCTGGATGTTCTGGGCGACGGTTGTCTTTTTACCGGTCATCATCGCCTACACTAGCTGGGTTTTCCGGGTCTTGCGCGGTAAGGTCACGGTAGAAGACATTCGCAAGGACGAACATTCGGCCTATTAACTAAAGGGGTATTGTGTATGTGGTATTTTGCGTGGATTCTCGGTGTTCTTCTCGCTTGCGCTTTCGGAATTATCAACGTCGTGTGGCTGGAATTCGAGCATCTGCTGGAGGTGGACGAAGAAACAAAAGCCGATGATCAAGCTCAAGCAGCTGCAAAAGACGCGACGCAGAACTAGTTCTAGGCGCCGCTTTATGAACTGCTCTCTGGAATTCCGACGGGTGTGATGCGAATGAAGGACTATGCTGAAATGTTCAACGAGAGTTATCAGCGGGCGCTTGCCTTTCGCGATGAGGGACCGCAATTTCTTGATCGTTTTTACGAGATATTTTTCTCAAAATCGCCTGAGATCGCAGAGCTTTTTGAGACCACGCATATGGGTGCCCAAAAAACGATGCTACAGGACTCACTTTTCTACATGCGAGATTTCTTCATACACCGGACAGCGAACGACTACATGGAACGGGTTGCGAAGGTACACGGTAAAGCAGGGAGAAATGCTCGACCCGAATTGTACGACGTCTGGCTTGAAAGCTTGATTGAGGCGGCCCGCGAGTGTGATCCGGTGTTCACTGACGATATCGAGTTGGCCTGGAAAATTGCCCTCTCTCCTGGCATCACTTATATGAAACATATGTATGACAGATATTGATCCGTAACGTCGATCGATATAGCGAGAACGTCGAAGAGCGGAGTGCAGTGTAGTGCCACCCGAGAGGGTATAGCTGCCTAAAACTCGCCTGGCAGATGACGAAAAGATCAACCCGTAACAATCAGGGCAGTGGAAGCTCTAGTGATGGCACCGTACGTACTGCCTACCGGCCTTTACACTCCTTGATCGTTCCATTTGGGCCAAACTCCACGCGGCTTAACCGGTCGCAGCGTAATGAACCCAAGCTAACGGGCGCCACTATGGTACAACTTTTCAACTTCCCATCGGGGTATTGCACTAGTGTATAGCCATCGGCGCAGGTCAGTCTTTCTCCTTGGGCCGTATAGATCTGATGATTACCGTTAAGATTGCAACTCTTTATGCCACCATCAGGATAGAATTTAATACCGACATTGCAGTTCAATTCAGCAGTCGCAGCGTAACTAATCAGGGTCAACGCTAACCCCAGTAAGAGCAAGCTAAAGGACAACTGTCTTCGCGTGTGCATCGCTGTTCCCTCCAGAGCCGATTGTCGATTTCAAGCTGTGTAGCCAAACTAAGCCTAGAAAGTTAGCGAAACCACGTTTGGCTGTGGCCGAAGTTGGAGGGCAAGACCCCTCAGAAAGCGGCAACTTAACTCCTGGCAGACGGATTGGTGGGTGTTCACTACAGACAGGGTGGTCAGGATGGCTGGCCGCGTGTCTGCCGCCTACCAGTGTTTTGTTTACTCTATTTTCATTTCGTTCGCATTGAGGCAAATCAAGAAAGTATATAAAGAGGAGCTTGAAGAGGGCGTCTCTCCAAGGAATCAAAATCTTTACCGCGGCATTTCATTCCCAAGACAACACGCAACAATTTGAACTTTCTCGGGGTGAAACGGTACTCGTTTTAGGAATTTTCGTCGTAACTGCTTGATAACAATCATTTGTATCACTGACTACGAACCAGGTGGTCGGGTGGTCGAATCTCTCCGGGCGTGCCAAAGATAAAGTCCACCTTGCGTGGGCTTTTTCTTTATCATTGGTGCAATGAACAATCTTTGGGAAGCTACCGCAGCACCGCCCCCTGAGTCCGAGCCGCTGGCAGGGAGCCTCAGCGCAGACGTAGCCGTGATCGGTGCCGGATTCACGGGTTGTGCGGCGGCGCTGCGGCTGGCACAAGCCAGCACTGACGTCTGTGTTATTGAGGCCGAGGATATAGGCTATGGTGCATCAGGCCGTAACGTCGGGTTAGTGAACGCCGGCTTGTGGGTGGAGCCGCAGATGATAGAGGCTGAGTTAGGTCAGGAAAACGGGAAGCGTCTTAACGATATGCTGATACAGGCGCCGGACATTGTTTTCGATTTGATCGAAAAGCATAGTATTCCTTGCGAGCCGATACGGACGGGCACGCTCTACTGTGCGCATGCGCGACGTGGGTTTAGAAGGCTCGAGCGGCGAGCAGCGCAACTCATAGCAGGCGGGGCACCAGTTAAACTGCTCTCGCCGGATGAGGCGCGTGAGAAAACAGGGTCCGACGCGCTTCATGGTGCACTATTGGATCCCCGTGCCGGCACCATTCAGCCGCTTAGCTACGTCCGCGGATTGGCGAAAGCTGCGAGTAAGGCAGGGGCCAAGCTTTACACGCGTTCGCGCGTCAACGCACTCACGCATGACGGCCAGCAATGGCGCGTCGCGACCAGTCAAGGTTCAATAAGTGCTAAGTCGGTGATTGTCGCCACCAATGCATACACGGCGTCGCTAGATTCGGCGACGATGCCGTCGTTCGTAACCATTCACTACTGTCAGTTTGCCACTGCGCCTTTAGGAAGGGATCTGGCTCACACAATATTGCCGGAACGTCAGGGGGCATGGGATACGGCGATGGTGATGTCGTCATTTCGAATGGATAACCATGACCGACTGATTGTTGGCGGTATCGGGCGGCTCGACGGACCCAGCGCTCGTGCACACGCAGCATGGGCGGGTCGAAAACTGAAGAGCCTCTTTCCCGCGGTGCAGGCTAAGCACTTCGAATTCGGATGGTCAGGCCGTATAGCGATAACTGCTGACCGCTTGCCCAAGATCGCAAGAATCGGGCCTGGCGCGTTAATGGTGCATGGCTACAACGGTCGTGGTATCGGCCCAGGAACGATCTTTGGTGCTTCGCTGGCGGATTATATATTAAGCGGCGATGAATCCGTGTTACCGCTTCCCGTTCTGAATCGACATAGCGAATCGTTCCGGTTGCTTAAGTCGTGCTTCTACGAGGTTGGGGCGACCGCTGTTCACTTGATAAGCGACTGGGGTAGGTAGTGCCGTGCCGAATTGTTGCGCGCGTCATCTAGTTCACATCACAGATGACCTTGACTACTGTCTTTCTTGTACGTAGTTCTGAGCCGAAGCGCATGTAGCGTTTTTCAGTAAGGTCGCTGACATCGAGCGGTGGCTTGGCTGCACCCGTTCTTGCAAGACCAATTTGTCCCAACATATTCGTTAACGTGATCGGCGCTACGGTCATCAACCGTCCACGTCGATGTGAGCTGGAGCTGTGAACGCCGATGACCGCGCCGCTCGTGTCTAGCATTGGGCCACCACTGATGCCGCCCAGTGATTTAATGCCGGGTGGATAAGTGTTGCGCACGCTCCACACCAGCACCGGCTCGACAAATCTGTAGCGACCTACGGTGCGCTGGCGAGCCCGTCCGAGTAGCAGCGTATGTACTTGTGCCCATTCACCACCGGGGTAGCCGAAGCCGAATCCCTTTTGCCCGCGGTGCAGCATACGCATCTTAACGGGCCACGGTCGATTCGTCTGACTCGGGATCGAAAAGAGGGCGATATCGGCGCTTGCATGAATCGTCACCGCCGATGCCAGACGCGCGCGTTGGCGGCCCGTGACAATGCCTACCTGGTCGCAGCCGTCTACGACATGACGCGCTGTCATCCAATAGCCAGTTTTATGGACGGGGAAGGCTGAGCCTATGACATCGCGGCGCTCATCGATCTCAACCTCGAGGATGGGGTCACTTGGCGATTGTGGGTCAAGGCCTTCACCGATGGTGATCGGTGGTGGGGGCGGAGCCGGCTCAATAGTTCGTTGTGGAATAGGGCGGCGTACTGGCGGTTGAGGTTTATCGATGTTGTCCAGAATAGCCAGGACCACTGCCAGCAAGAAAACCACCAACAGCCGTAGATATCTCAAGGTACCACGCTAACCAGCGATAACAGCCGCATTTAGGGCCGCGACCGAAAGCTTGACCGACATTAGCCAGAGGGCTGCCCCGATCTCGCCGTCGACAATACGTTTTGGTAGATCCTTGAGTACAAGGTCGGCGATACGATAACAAGCAAGCTGTATCACTAGGGTTACGAATCCCCAAATCAAGATATCTAAGGCATTCACGCTCGCGGCCAGGCAGAAGGCGAGAGGAATGCCTAGCCCGAGCACCGCGCCAGAGAGCGAAATGGCCGCTGCTATGTTGCCCTGCCGAATCAACTGGATTTCGTGGTACGGGGTGATCAGGTGATAGATGCTGATGCCAGCGGCCAACATCGCGACCGCCACGAGGAAATGGAGGATTAATACGGGAAACCCCGAGAGCAGACTTTGGATAACGGCTTCCACGCTATGCCTCTAACCTTTGCTTGCCCAGTAGTGTCGCACAGCTTTGAAGCTAGGACGAGCGCTGCCGCGGCAGTTGGTCATGCGATCGCCTGGCGTTAGTATTACCTTACGATCAGGTGGAGCCGGTGTGTGCTAAAAAGATTAGCGTCGATCGCTTGCAAAAACAGGCGGAAGAAATTCGCGCCGACATAAAGCATCTTGAGCAGGTCGAGGACGTCTTAGACGAGGCGCGGGGTGAGTTGGAGCATGAATTGCGACGAGCGGGGGACGCGCTGGTGAGAGCGGGCGGACGTTCCTGGGATGTCGAAAACCGGATTAAGGAGTTGAAAGGCAATATCGCGCTCAATCGCAAAGACCTGGAAGAAAATAAAAAGCAGCGGCAAGAATTCGAAACGCATCTTAAGAATATCGAGCAAGAACTCTCCTAGAAATCCGTAGGCGCGCCACCTTCTTCTTTGCGCTTGATGACAAAAGCCTCAAGTTCCTCCCGCACGCTCTCGTCCATTGGCGGCGGTGTATACTCTTTGATGAGTTGTTTCCAAAGTTTGTTGGCGCGTTCCAGTACTGTTTCCGAACCCGCTTCTTCCCAACTCTCAAAATTACGCCAATCGGAAAGAAACGGGCTATAAAAAGCAGTGCGGTAACGGCTTTGTGTATGATCGCAACCGAAAAAGTGCCCAGTGGAATCTACTTCTCGGATTGCATCGAATGCAAGATCGTCATCGGCGGTGGAAATCTGTTGATGGTAATAAATAAATTGTTGTAGGACTTCACAATCCATGACGAATTTCTCAAAGCTTGCTGCAAGGCCGCCCTCAAGCCAGCCGGCAGAATGGAACATGATATTGGCATGGCCGCTCGTGCTACCCCAAAGCGAAAACACACTCTCCCACATGGCTTGCGCGTCGGCACAGTTCGCGGCGTTGGCGTTGGACGCGCGCAAGGGTAGTTTGTAGCGTCGCGCTAACTGACCCGAGATCTGCATGGCACGCATGTATTCTGGTGTACCAAACGCAGGTGCACCCGACTTCATGTCGACATTTGATGTAAAAGCGCCGTAAACCACAGGCGCCCCTGATCTCACCGCTTGCAGCAATGCGATCGCAGCCAGGCACTCGGCCGTTTGTTGGGCCAGGGCGCCGGCAAGCGTTACCGGGGCCATGGCACCAGCAAGCGTAAATGGTGTGACGACAACGCATTGGTTACGTCGGGCCAGACGCATGGCGCCATCGAGCATTGGCCAATCGTGCTTTAACGGAGAGGAGGAATTGATGTTGGTAAAGATTCGCGGCGTGGTATCAAATTCTTCATGTGTTAATCCAGCGGCGATTCGAAACATTTCTATGGCGTCTTCAACCCGTGCCGCGCCCAATGAGTAAGCATGCGATGCCTTGTCGGTAAGCGTTAGCTTGTCGTATAGCGCATCGAGGTGGCGGATCGACGCATGGATATCGACCGGTTCGACTGGATAGCCACCGATCATATGAAGGCAATTGAAGGTCTGTGATAGCTTTAGAAAATTCTGGTAGTCGGCGCGATTACCCATGCGGCGCCCGCGGTCAATATCGGTTGAATTCGGTGGGCTGGATACCGGGCTAAAGGCGAGCTTGTCCCCGCCAATGAAGATCTTACGCGAGGGATTGCGAGGTGTAATCGTAAACATCGACGGGGCTTTAGCGACCTGTTGCATAACGAAGTCCCGATCCATTCGCACACGATCGGAATCCGATGCGACATCACAACCGGCGTCTTTCAAGATTGTCTTTGCTTCTTCGTTGAGAAAGTCGATGCCGATTTCCTCGAGTACGCGCATGGCGGTGTCATGGATGCGCTCGATGCCGTCGGCGTCTAGTGGCTCAATGGGCTTATCGGCGTATTGCAGCTGCTTCCACTCGAGTTGTTCTAGGGTGGGTCGTCGCTGCTGGACGCCTTGCTTGCGGCGCCGACGTCCGCGTTTTTCGCCGGCCACTGATTCCTCAACCATTCATCTCCTCCACACGAGCGAGCCTTCATTTCATAATAGGAGGCGCATTATATTGAACTTCGGTTTGCGAGGTAATTAGCGCCGCTTCGAGATCTATCGAGTCGGTCGTCGGTGTATCGCCAGGGGACCGAAATGCTTGGCACACCGGCATGAGTTGCATGCTATTGATGTTGACATGCGAGGGGCGGGTGACCGCCCAGTGGATGGCGTCCGCGATGTCATCAGCCGTGAGGGTCTCGGTACCCGCATAGAACGCATCGACCTTGAATTGATCGCCCCTGTATCGTGTAGACGAGAATTCGGTGTTGCCCACCATCCCGGGCACGATCTCGGTAACGCGAATAGGCGTACCAAGAAGATCTGAACGCAAATTGGTGCTGAATCGATGGACAAACACTTTGGTGGCGCCGTACACGGCATTTCCCGGGGACGGAAACTGACCCGTTACCGAGCCGATGTTAATGATGTGGCCACGATTGCGTTCGATCATGCCTGGCAGAAGCATATGGGTACCGAATAGCAGACCCTTCACGTTCGTATCGATCATGGTTTCCCAATCCTTGTAGTCGGTGCGATAGGCCGGGTCGCGGCTGAGGGCTAGCCCGGCATTGTTCACGAGCACGTCGACGACGGCGAAGGCCTCTGGCAACTCTCGAATGGCAGTTGCATAAGCAGTCGTATCACGGATGTCGAAGGCCGCGGTGTGTACTCGGCTCGAATCGAGTTCGTTCTTCACGGCCTCAAGCTTGTCACTACGGCGACCCGTGAGGATCAACTTGGCACCATCAGCCGTGAAGCGTCGGGCCGCGGCAGCACCGAAACCAGAGGTTGCACCAGTGATGAAGATAGTCAGGTCCACCAACTTTTCATTCTACGCACCACCGAGCGTGTGGTCACCCATGAACGCTTTGAAGCGTACGAGCGAAAGAGGCCCACAACAAAGACTGGAACGGCTGCCTACAGAACTTTGAGTCCGGGCTCGAAGTTGGGGCCTGAACCCCACGGCCGAAGATGTTTTCGTAAATCCCCTCGCCGCCGCCTATCAATGCTTGGCGGTGGGTGCCAGCCGGCACCGAGTTGCGGTTTGAGAGCACCCCAGGTCATGTTCTGGGCTATACTTTTAGAAACACTCAAAGGTTTTGTTCCATGGAGTGGGGGTATGGGTCGATTCCATAGCGTGTACGTTCAACGGACGATACTGAGCGTGGATCTATGTTACAGAAGGGCATACGTATGGCGTAGAGCCCAGGCCCGGCCCTGTCCTCAACCCTCTTTCTGGACCAATAGCACGCGCTAGGCGCTCGTAATCCGCTTGCTCACGGATGAGGCACGCTCATGAAAAAGAAGATTGATGTGCGCGACCTAAGGGTGGGGATGTATGTCTACGAGCTGGACCGACCGTGGCGTGAGACGCCATTCCCGTTCCAGGGATTTCAGATCGAGAGTGACGAAGATATCGGCCAGCTTAAGCAGCACTGCGAACATGTCTTCATAGACGCCGATCGTAGCCTCGGAACAGTCTCACCGATTCAAGCATGGCGCGCGCCGCGGCCAGTGTCGGCAGAAAGGAAAACAGGGCCTGAAGCGGAGCTCCAAGAGGTTGTCGAAAAGACCACTGCCCATCGTCCGAGGCGAGTGTATCAAGATCAGACCACCGTCGAAGAGGAGGCTCGAGTTATCAAAGAAACCCACGAGCAGGCTATCAGCTTGGTTTACTCAGTCATGGAGGACGTACAGCGCGGTAAAGTCTTCGATGTTGAGACCGCTAAGAAGATAGTGCATGACATGGCACAGAGTGTGGTGCGGAATCCGGATGCGTTGATTTGTTTTACCCATTTAAAGAAGAGGCATGAGTACACGGCCCTACATTCGCTAAGAGTGTGTATTCTAGCGCTCGTGTTCGGGCGTCACCTGGGATTCGATGAAGACGTATTGAATGTCCTTGGTGTCGGCGCACTACTGCACGACATTGGAAAGATGAAAGTCCCGCTGGAAATCTTAAACAAGCCAGGCAAGCTTACTGAACATGAGTCGCGCATCATGAGAAACCATGTGCCATACGGAATTAGCGCGCTGGAGCAAGCTAAAGGTATCCCTAAAAGAGCCATTGAAGTTGCACGCCTACACCATGAGCGCTATGGCGGGACCGGATATATGGACAAACTCAAGGGGGACCAGATCAGCGAGTTTGGATTGATAGGTGCGATCGTCGATGTCTACGACGCAATCACTAGCGATCGACCCTATGGTCATGGCATTTCGACCCTCGATGCGTTGAACAAGATGTACGGCTGGCGACGAACGCACTTTCATCCTCATCTGGTAGAGCAATTTATTCAATGTATGGGTATTTTCCCGATCGGCAGCCTCGTTAGACTAAACAGCCATGACATCGGTGTGGTTAAAACGATGAATCGTGCCCAAAGGCTTAAGCCGCAGGTGATGCTCGTCCTCAAACCTGATAAAACACGCCACCCCTTCAGAAGAACGGTTGATCTCGCCCGTGAAACAGACGGTCGAGGCCGACCCTACGAAATAACAAGTGCTCTCCCCGCTGGCTTATATGGAATCCAGCCGGTCGATTACTTGCCGGTCGCGGCTATGGTGCAACCTTCCCCGGCGTCTGTCGCGCATCATAAGAAACGGCAGCGATAAGCATTTAGCACCGAAGCCGCTTTAACGCATTGTCGTGAGGCAAGCGCGTGTACGGCGTCTGTCCAGGGGGCATAATTGCAATTTGGGTAGACGCGGCGCGGGGGCATGACGCCAGTGCGAGGAAAGCAATGAATGACGAGTCGTCCAGTTGGATGCAAATATCTATGGATGGTGGCCGCTGAGCTCCTCGTCTACTATTTCGCTTAACTTAATCAACGAGTTACATCGCCTTTAGCGGCGAATCTTCCCAAACGCGCTTGCCGATGGTTTACTGTCCATTAGCAAGGCCGCGAAGAATGCTGAATGCAAGGAGGGGTCATGTACGCGCGTTTGGTGACACTCAAACTTAAACCGGGGAGCATGTCGACGGCAGAGAAACTGGCTGATCAAGCGGTTTCGGTAATAAGAGGTCTGAAGGGGTTCAAAGACGTGACGTTCTTTGGCAACAACGAAACCGGCGAATACGGCAGCTTGAGTCTTTGGGAAACGGAGAAAGACGCCGAGGCCGTAAGCAACGCGACTAAGCTTCAGATTCGTGACGTTATTGGCGACCTTCTCATAGAGCGACCAATGGTTCGTATCTGCGAAGTCTACGGACCTAAAGGGTGAGGTGAAGTAGGTGCGAGCGGCAGCGGCTACTTGATATTCCGGCGCCCAATCCCTTGCTGTTTCCGCCGCTTGAGTCGCTGCGACGCCTTCAAGCGTTCATAAGCAAGCTGAACTAACGTTTCCTGACCACCCTTACTGCCCTCCTCGCTCGGTTGCCGTTGGACATAGGTGCCATCCGAACGCATATCCCAGGCATTGCGATGGTCAGCGAGGTGAGTGTCGAGAATCTGTCGCAATTCCGCTCGCAAGTCCGCATCTTCTACCGGCGCTAACACTTCCACGCGGTGCTCTAAATTACGCATCATGATGTCGGCCGAGCCAATGTAAAATTCTTCGTTACCGTCATTTCGGAAATAGTAGACGCGACTATGTTCAAGAAACCGGCCAACGACGCTGATAACATGCACGTTATCAGATAGGCCGGGGATACCCGGTCGCAACCGACAGGTATCGCGTACAATGAGATCCACTCGCACACCAGCCTGTGAAGCCCGATAGAGCGCTTTGGTAATGTCAACGTCTTCCAAGGCATTCATCTTGAATTGGATTAAGCCGGGCGATTTCTCTGAGTGCGAATCGATCTCACGTTGAATTTTCTTGAGTAACGATCGCTTCAACACCTTCGGCGCGGGCAAAATCTTGCGGTAGTCACGTTTGGGTGTATAGCCTGTGGTGAGATAATTGAAGAGTTCAGTCAGGTCTCGACCAATCGTCTCATCGCAGGTCAGCAATCCAAGGTCGGTATACAGCCTAGCGGTGCCGGCATGATAGTTGCCCGTACCAGCATGGGCGTACAAGCGAAGCTTATTGTAATCGTTGCGTACGACGAGAATGACCTTGCAGTGAGTCTTTAGGCCGAGCACGCCGTAAGTGACGTGGATACCCGCTTCCTCCATGCGGCTTGCCCAGCGAATGTTGGCCGCCTCATCGAATCTCGCCTGTAGCTCTACTGCGACCGCAACTTGCTTACCATTTCTCGCGGCGTCGATAAGGTAGTCGATTACCTTGGTATCGGCGGACGTGCGGTAGAGGGTCATCTTGATTGCCCTTACCTTAGGATCTCGACTCGCCTCCTTTAAGAAACGTTCAACTGACGTAGAAAATGACTGGTAAGGATGTTGCAACAAAATCGAACCGACCTCGCGGATGATGTAAAAGATACTTCGCGAATCAACTAACTTCGGGTGATCGAGCGGCCGGTGTGGCGGGTCGTGAAGCAATGGCGCTTCAAGCGCGCACAACTCAAACAGGTCTCGCATCGCCATCATCCCGTCGGTTTCGAACACGTCGGCCGCTTCGTCCAAGCCCAGCTCTGCCGCCAGCATGCCACGACGGTCCGGGTGCATATCCTCTTGCACAACTACGCGAACAATCCTTGCAAACTTTCGGCCACGCAATTCGGATTCGATCATTGCCAATAGATCTTCCGCCTGATCTTCGTCGCGCAATGTGTTGGCATTGCGGGTTACATGGAATAGTTCACAGACCTCGATCTGCATCTTGGGGAACAATAAATCGAGATTGTGAGACATGACCTGTTCTAACGGGACCAACCGCTTGGAATCACCAACTCGCAAGAAACGCGGAATACCTGAACCTACCGGTACTTTAACGCGAGCGAGGTGCCGCTGTTCGTCATTGGCGTAGCGCAAGGTGACCAACAGATTGAGCGATAGATTGGAGATAAACGGGAACGGATGGGCTTGATCCACCGCCTGTGGCGTTACCAGCGGAAAAATGTTCTTTAAGTAACTATCACGCAACTCCTTTTGCTCGTCTTTCTTGAGCGAGTCGTAGGTGACAACGTAGATCCCGTGTTCCCGAAGTGCTTTCAGTAGTTTCGGCAGCAGCCGATTCTTTTGTGCCTCTATTTCGCGCACAACAGCACAACATTCGTCGATCTGTTGTTGCGGGGTGCGGCCATCCACGGTCAGGTCGCGTAACCCGGCCCCGACTTGCTGTTTAAGACCACCGATGCGTTTCATGAAGAACTCATCAAGATTAGAACTTACGATGGCCATGAACTTGATGCGTTCGAGTAATGGCGTGCGGTTATCTTGCGCCTCATGTAATACGCGGCGGTTGAATTCCAACCATGTCAGCTCGCGATTCAGATAGAGGGCGGGAGAGGTGAAGTCGATTTCCTCCTTGGCCTTCTTGTCGGGCCCCACCTTATCTGTTATCGGCTTGTTGGTGTCAGCCTTACTATCTTTACCAGATTTCTGAACCGTAATAGGTGGTGTTGCACCTGCTACCGGCGTCGGCGTAGCCGGTGCTTTAGTCGTCATGAGTTTGTGTCCTCAACATTCGCGAGTTGGCCCGATATGGGTATTGAACATGGTGGCGCGCCCCGATCAGTGGACTTCGGGCACGAAGTTTTGATCCGTGAGCGGCGGCCGGACGTAGCCCTGTGCTTCTTGCCGTGGCGGCAACTCGATCGGCGAGGGTGTCAGGTCTTGATAGGGGATCATGCTCAGCAAGTGCTTGATACAATTTAGACGGGCGTGCTTCTTCACATCCGCGTTTACGACATACCAAGGCGCTTGCTTGATGTCGGTGTGGGCGAACATGGCATCTTTGGCTTTGGAGTATTCCACCCACCGCTTACGCGACTGCAGATCCATGGGGCTTAACTTCCAGCGGCGGGTCGGATCCTTAATGCGATTCTGGAAACGCCGTTCCTGCTCTTCGTCGCCGACCGAAAACCAATACTTGATCAGTTGAATACCGGAACGCACCAGCATACGCTCGAATTCTGGGCAACTACGCATGAATTCCTGATATTCGTCGTCGGTGCAGAATCCCATCACCCGTTCGACGTTGGCGCGGTTGTACCAACTGCGGTCAAACAACACCATCTCGCCGGCGGCGGGGAGATGCGCAACATAACGTTGGAAGTACCACTGGGTCTTCTCGCGCTCGGTGGGCGCGGGTAGTGCTACGACCCGGCCGATGCGAGGGCTCAGGCTTTGGGTAATGCGCTTGATGACACCACCCTTACCGGCGGCATCCCGTCCTTCGAAGATGACAACAACGCGTAGACCCTCATGTTTGATCCATTCCTGCAATTTGACGAGCTCGATCTGTAGCTTCGCGAGCTCTTTCTCGTAGTGTTTGTTCTTTATTTTCCCGGGTTTTTCGTTCTTGCCGGTGGCTTTGGCCGCTTCTTCCATGAACCATTTCTTGGCTTTACTGGCCTTGGGCTGCTTGTTGTCCTTGCGCTTCTTATCTGCTTGGGCGTTTTTCCCGTCTACGTGCTTCTTTCCCATTCTTAACCCTCGTTATCTGGTATGGTTTCAAGCCCATGGTAACGAGGGCTCGGGGCTCTGGCAAATGCGGCGGTTACCATGCCACGATCCAAGAATGTTCTAACAGGTTGATTTTATGTGTAAATGCTTGAGGGAAACTCGAATTCGAACTGCTGACAGCTATTATTTCTAAGGGCCCCATGATTTATCGATGGCCTGTGGGGGCGCGATGTCACGAGAATTGATGCTTTTGCGACACGGTAAGTCGGACTGGGACGCGGGGGCGGCCACTGATTTTGAACGCCCGCTCGCACCACGGGGTCGTAAGGCGGTAAAGCGCATGGGACAGTGGCTCCGAGCGCAGGATTTAATCCCCGATTACATCATTAGTTCGCCGGCCGAGCGCGCCCGCCATACAACCCGGCGCCTGTGCCGGTTTGCAAAAATTTCCGATTCTAGAATTGCCTGGGAACCCAATATCTATGAGACGGACCTTGATGCGCTGCTAGCAGTCATCGCTCATTGCTCGCGCGATTGGAGCCGGGTATTGCTAGTTGGCCATAACCCGGGACTGGAATATCTTGTGCGATATCTGGCCGACGAGTCGATCAAGAATTGGGATGCCCACAACCTGATGCCCACCACCGCACTCGCGCAGCTTGAAATGCCCGATGACTGGACGCAACTTGCCCCGGGTTCGGCTAGAATAATTGCCATTACCCGTGCCCGGGAGTTACCTGACACTTAAAACATCGGCGCTTGCGCGCCTCCACTTGGTATGGCGGCAAACTCTATGATGCCTCGTGACGATGCGTCATCACCAAACTGTCAGGAAACAATGGGTTACGGGTAAGCTTTGCCTTACAAGCAATTCAGCGTAACCTGCTGCAAGCACCTCAGTAGTTCTGGGCCAAGCCCGTCCCCATTACTTGGGGAGGGGTGGGGCTGCTGAATGCTTCTTCAACCAATCTGCGTAACGCTTGATGCCTGCTTCGAGCCCGACTTTTGGTTCGTAACCTAATTCTGCTACAGCCCTACTTATATCTAGTGCCTCGCTACGACGCATGAGTTCGCCGGGACCCACATGTACTGGGACTGGTGAATGTGTGTGCTTCCTAACTATTTCTACGACTTCGCCGATGCTGTGTGCCTTGCCGGTCGCGATATTGAACACCTTGTGCCTCAAGTTCTCGGCATTGAAGAGTAGTGCGATGCCACGGGCCGCATCCTCCACGTAGGTAAAGTCTAGTTTTTGGTCGGCGCCTTTATCCATGTTGAGTCCTTCCAATCCTTCTAGGGCGCCAAAAGCGATTTTGTAAAGCTCGATGAATCGAGAGGGTAGCTTTCCCGGGCCGTAGACAAAATAAAGTCGGGCCACTCTGAAATCCATGCCAAACGTTTGCGCGTATTGAATGCCAATATGCTCGGCCGATGTTTTGGTGGAGGCATAGAGATCGGTTGGGCATAACGGCAAAGATTCTGTGGGCAGGTCATCAACCACGCCGTATACCGCACCGGTACTCGTGTAAAGGACCTTTTCGATTTCAAATACCCTCGCGAGTTCGAGCACATTCACGAGCCCCATGACGTTGAGGTTTATGTTGTGATGGGGGTCCATTTGTACGAGCTCACCCATGGTGGCCACAGTATGGATAACGCCATCGATATTAGTATGGTGGTGCTCGAACGCTTCTCTGAGCGCAGTGAGCTTCAGAACATCGCCCTTAATGAAGGTAATACTATCCGCGACCTCGGTAAGATAGTCGGGGGCGTCGTCGTTAGTATCGTAGACGATGATATGTTGGCCCTGCCGGGCGAGTAGCAAGGCCGTCCAGGACCCGATATGTCCGTAACCCCCGGTTACAAAAATGGCCATCGTCGCATCAATATAAACGTAGATAAACGTCCTTTGGTATCAGCTCGCACCTCTTCAATGACGTGCCCATCGAGATTTGTCGGTGCGCTAAGACCCAACAACGCTAGCACGGTGGGTGCGGTATCGTAGATATGGATATTCTTCTCGATGGCAATGCCCGCAGGTGTGCCGGGTCCGACCACGACCCATGGAATCGTCATAATCTCTGGTCTTATTTCTCGGTGCGAACGTCCGTGACCACCGTGATCGGCGGTAACCAGAACCGCGATTTTTTCCTCGACGCCGCTGTCAGCCACGGTGGCCAGGATTCGACCGACTGCCCGATCTGCTTTTGTCGCCGCGCTTAGGTAGGCCTTACTCATCCACCCCCACCAATGCCCAGCCCCGTCCAGTTCTCGCAGGTGTATAAAGGTCAACGCGTACTTATTGCTCGACCATGCCGTATCAAAGGCATCAGCAATCGCGTTGGCACTGGTGTCCACTGAGATCTTGCGGTGACGCTGCGGACCATAGATAAAATCCAGATTATCCGGGTTGGCTAGGAAATCCAATTTTTCTTTTGAAAAAAACATCGCTGTCGTCAGTCCCGCTGCCTTGGCGATGGAGTGCACGGTTGGTTGGCCATAGTACCCACGACCGACGGTTTCCCTGGTGACCTTGTGTCGGTTGGAATCGAGGCCGGTAAGCATCGACACATGGGCAGGGATGGTTAGCGATGGGCGCACTGTCTGGGCATTACTGGCGTGGACGCCTCGCTGTATCAGTCGTTGTAGATTGGGCATTCGCGTAGCGCTGATCGCATCTGGCCGTAGACCATCGATGCTGATTATGATCACGTGTTCGACCGGCGCTCCTCTTGCTATGCCTGATAGCAACGTGGCGCCTGTGGCCACCAGAATCGCAACTAGAATCGATCCTCTTTTCAGACGTGAAAACAGCATGGTCCTATTGTGCCGCTTTTACCTAATTGGGGTTAGACGAAATGGCTCTGTGGTCATAGCTGTGGCAGTGCGCGGTTCTACGCCCGGCCACCAACGCAAACGTTGGGGAGTCTCGGAGCATGGGTTGCCTCAGTTTTGGGTCCTTTCCGCACCGCCTAGTTACGGTTTACGAATCACGAGCGTGGCTTAAGTGACGAGGGGCGAACAATTTGGACCCTTTCGGCTCCTATCTCTTGGCCCAGTTGAAGGGTTCGGAAGGTTAGCCGATTGGATCGGTACAAGTACGCCACCGCATTGTAGTGTATACTTATTTTGAAACTTAATTGATCCAGTTGTCGGCCGGCGGTCGAGGTGAAACCTACCGACGTTTCTAATCCGAACTACTTCCACAAGGTTGTGGACTGTCAATGGGCCTGTCCTGCCCATACCGATGTACCCGAGTACATTCGGCTGATTGCGCTGGGGCGTTACACCGATGCCTACATGCTCAACCGGGAATCCAATGTATTCCCCGGCATCCTCGGGCGTGTCTGTGATCGGCCCTGTGAGCCGGCTTGTCGGCGAGGCCGGCTGGATCAGAAACCGGTGGCGATCTGCCGGCTGAAGCGAGTGGCCGCCGACCTGCGGGGTGAGATTGCCCACCGCCTGCCGCAAATCCCCAAGGCCAAGAACGGCAAGCGCATCGCCTTAATCGGCGCCGGCTGTGCCTCGCTCACCGTCGCCAACGACCTCCTGCCACTCGGTTATGAGATCGTTATGTTCGAGCAACTGGACAAGACCGGCGGACTGATGCGCACTAACATCCCGGCCTTTCGGCTGCCGGCCGAGGTGCTGGACGAAGAAATCAATACGATTGTCGACATGGGGGTGGATTTGCGCCTGGGTGCCCCCATCAATAGCCTGAAGGCGCTGTTGCAGGAGGACTACGATGCGGTCTTTGTTGGTGCCGGGGCACCCAAGGGACGCAACCTCGAGATCCCTGGTCGTTACGATACCGACCAGATCTTTGTCGGCATCCAGTGGCTCGAATCGGTGGCGTTTGGTCACGTGGATTCTATTGGCGAACGGGTGATCATTATCGGCGGTGGCAATACCGCCATGGACTGCTGTCGTACTTCACTACGTATCGGTGGCGACGATGTGAAGGTTGTCGCGCGCAAGCCCGAGAACATGCTCAAAGCCTCAGACTGGGAATTGGAAGGTGCAATTGAAGAAAGGATCGAGATCATTTGCAGCCATTCGCCCGAGGAGTTTGTTATCGAAGATGGCAAGCTCACCGGCGTCAGGTTTGACCAGGTGGATTGGTACGAAGACGAGCATGGTAAGTTCAGATCGAAAAAAATAGACGACGTTGTCATGCCTTGCGATTCGGTTATTCTTGCCGTCGGTCAGGAAAATGCCTTCACTTTCATCGAGCGAGACATCGGCATTGAGTTTGATAAACGTGACATGCCGGTGGTCGACAAGATCACCATGCAGTCCACACGCGAAGATGTATTCTTTGGCGGCGATGCTGCGTTCGGACCACTGAACATCATCTGGGCGGTAGAACATGGTCACCAGGCAGCTACCTCCATCCACAACTATTGTATGGGTGAGCCTGTGACCGAGCGATTACCCCACACCATGAACCTGCGTAGCACTAGAATGGGCATCCATGAGTGGAGTTACAGCAACGACTTCGATCCCACTACACGCCGGCTGGTGCCACATTTGCCACTGAAGGAACGTTTCGAGAAGCTAAGTCTAGAGGTGGAGCTAGGATTCGATGCCCAGCAAGCTGCCAAGGAGGCAGAGCGTTGTCTAAACTGCGATATACAGACGGTGTTCAAGGCAAATCTCTGTATCGAATGCGATGCTTGCATCGATATCTGTCCGGTTAATTGCCTGACCATTGCCGAAAACGGTCCCGAAGTAGAGTTGAGATTGCGTCTCAACACCCCAGCCCCGAAAAAGGTACAGGACATTTTTGTGTCGGAAACGTTGCCACAAACCGGAAAGATAATGGTCAAAGACGAAAATTCCTGTGTGCACTGCGGGCTGTGTGCTGAGCGCTGCCCAACCGGCGCCTGGGACATGCAAGAATTCACGCTTAATATTCCCTACGCGGGACACGGTTCATGTCGAAAACGGCGAAAAACAGCATAAACGACTGCGTCATCAAGCTCGCCACTGTCAATGGCACCGGCTCGGCGAGCGCAAACGCGCTTTTGACGAAAACTATCCTTCGTTTGGGCATTCCCGTGACGGGAAAGAATTTCTTTCCCTCCAACATACAGGGTCTACCCACGTGGTATGAGATTCGCATCAGTAAAGATGGCTATGATGCCCGTTCAGGTCAGGTCGACATCATGGTTGCAATGAATGCCCAGACCTATGCGCAAGATCGGGATGAAGTTAGCCCAGGTGGTTACCTGCTGTACGACTCAACTTGGCCACGAGATAACGTGCTTTCGAGAAATGACATCACGTTGCTGGGAATCCCGCTCGCCAGGATGTGTAACGAAGTCTTCGCCGGTGCTCGCGAATGCGTGCTGATGAAGAACATGGCGTACGTAGGTGCGTTGGCAGCGCTGCTCGACATCGACATGAAGGCTATCGAAGAGGTAGTGCAGGAAAGGTTCGGTAAAAAGGAAGAGTTGATTGCGTCGAACTTACGCGCGATTCGCCTTGGCCACGACTTTGCCGTGGAAAATTTTCAGTGTCCGTTGCCGGTCCGAACCAGGCCGATGGACAAGGCTGCTGATCTTATGATGATCGACGGCAACACCGCTGCTGCCTTGGGATGTGTTTACGCTGGTGCCGCCTTCGCCGCTTGGTATCCGATTACGCCCTCAACCTCGTTGATGGATGCGTTTGCCAAATTCTGTGGAAAGTATCGAACAGATCCGGATACTGGCAAGAACCGCTTTTGTATTGTCCAGGCGGAAGATGAACTTGCCGCCATCGGCATGGCCCTCGGTGCAAGTTGGAACGGCGTCCGTGCCTTCAGCGCCACGAGTGGCCCCGGTATTTCACTCATGAGCGAGCTCCTCGGGTTTGCCTATTACGCCGAGGTCCCAGTGGTATTGTTTGATGTACAGCGGGTCGGTCCATCGACGGGCTTGCCCACCCGCACCCAGCAGGGCGATCTGCTTGCGTGCGCCTATGCCTCTCATGGCGATACCCGGCATGTATTGTTGTTCCCGGCAAATCCGACAGAATGTTTTTACTTAGCCGTCAAAGCGTTTGATTTGGCAGAACGACTACAGACCCCGGTTATCGTGGTGTCGGATCTAGATATCGGTATGAACGACTGGACCTGCCCGAAACTTGCATGGCACGAGGACTATCGACCGGACCGCGGGAAGATCTTGTCGGTGGAGGAACTGGAGGATCTTGAGACCTTTTATCGCTACCATGACAAAGACGGTGACGGTATCTGCTATCGGACGTATCCGGGCGTGCATCCCAAGGGCGCCTATTTCGCGCGCGGGTCGGGCCACAACGAATATGGTGCCTATACGGAAGATCCGGCCGAGTACCAGAAGCTCTTGGATAGGCTTCGCCAGAAATGGGAAACCGCAGCCGGTCTCGTGCCCGAACCGATCATTAAAAGAAAACGCGGCGCCACATCCGGGGTCATTGCGCTCGGCAGTAGTGACTGTGCAGTGACCGAGATGCTGGACAAGCTCGATGAACCTATGGACTACATGCGCATACGAGGGTTCCCGTTCGATGCCAGGGTGGAGAAGTTTATTGATTCGCATGAGCGTGTTTTTGTGGTGGAACAGAATCGTGATGCGCAGTTGAAATCGCTGCTCACCCTTGAGCTGAATGTGAACAAGCGAAAACTGATTTCTATTCTACATTACGATGGTTTTCCCATTACTCCGGATCATGTGTTGGACGGGATCAATGAAGTGGGCGATATGCCGGAAGAAGGATCAGCGGCATGAGTTATATAACAAAACCTAGGCTCAGTTACTCGGGCCGAAAAAGGAATAAGCTTGGCCTTGCCATGCGCGATTACGAAGGCGGTATGTCCACGCTTTGTGCTGGCTGCGGTCATGACTCCATCACGGCGGCCCTAATACAGGCCTTCTTTGAGCTGAATATTCCGCCTGAGAGGGTGGTGAAACTAAGTGGCATAGGTTGTTCGTCAAAGACCCCCGCTTACTTTTTGAATGCATCACACGGCATCAATGCCGTACATGGCCGTATGCCGGCGCTTGCTACTGGTGCCAACGCTGCCAACCGCGATTTGTACTACATCGGCGTGTCGGGTGACGGTGATTCCTTATCGATAGGATTGGGGCAATTCGGTCATGCCATCCGACGTAATCTGAATATGCTGTACATCATCGAAAACAATGGTGTATACGGACTTACCAAGGGGCAGTTCTCAGCCTCGGCCGATAAAGGAAGTAAGGCCAAGACGGGCGAGATCAACGCCCAGCCACCTATAGATCCGGTGCTGATGGCACTCAGTCTGGGTGGTGCGTTTGTCGCGCGCAGCTTTTCGGGCGACAAGCAGCAACTGGTACCGCTGATCAAGGCGGGACTGATGCACCAAGGCTTTGCCTTACTCGACGTGATATCACCGTGTGTCACATTCAATGACCATGACGGTTCTACCAAGAGCTATGTCTACACGCGTGAACACTTTCACGAAACCATCCATACCGATTTCGTCCTCGCAGCGGACGAGATAACCGTGGAGTATGATGAAGGCGAAGTCGTACCGGTCGATCTCCATGATGGTAGCCACATATTGCTACGTAAGGTGGCGCCCGATTACGAGCCTAAGGATCGCGGCAATGCCATTTCTTACATCCAACATCATCAAGAAAAAGGTGAGATCGTGACGGGTCTTCTGTACCTGGATGAGCAAGCCGGTGATCTCCACACGACCTCCAACACTATCGACCAACCCCTAAACGA
This sequence comes from Gammaproteobacteria bacterium, assembly GCA_029861845.1. Lineage (GTDB taxonomy): Bacteria > Pseudomonadota > Gammaproteobacteria > Acidiferrobacterales > SPGG2 > SPGG2. The sequence continues at coordinate 25,709 of JAOTYM010000003.1, forward strand.
ACTTAGCTACGACAAGCTTTGTCCTGGTGCTGATGCGCTCGAGGAGATATTTGAGGCGTATCGTTGAGCCCGGATTGACGTTAGACCAGCTGGGCTTAATCATAACAAGTGAAGTTGAGGGAGGTGACGAGTGAGTAATCAGTCGATCGAGGACTATCTGTCTACCCATGCGTTCTTCTCCGAACTGGACGACAGCTTTATGAAGTTCCTGTCCGACTCGGCAAAGGAGCTGCGGATAAAGAAGGGCGATGTCTTGTTTCAGCAGGGGGAGCGTGCCGACAAATTCTATCTGCTGCGCAATGGGCAAGTATCTGTCCAAGTGCCGGCGCTGATGGGGCCAACGCTTGAAATACAAACCTTGGGTGAAGATCAAATACTCGGTTGGTCTTGGCTAATACCGCCTTACCGGTGGAACTTCCAGGCCCGGGCGGTGGAAGATTCGGATTTGCTCGAGTTTGACGGCAGCGCCGCATTGGCGCGTTGCGAGGCAGACCCGAAATTCGGCTACGAATTGTTCAAGCGTTTCGCGGCGCTGATGTCCGAGCGGCTCGATGCCGCTCGTCAGAAGATGATGGATGGGTGGAATCCGCCGGGATTCGCCTAAGATCTCCGGTATTTCTAACTCCTAAATGAGTTGCCGTTGGCGACGGTGTATAAACCGGTCTTGCCCCGGCAATTGCTCCGGCATTGCTCTAACCTGTCGGCCGCTCGTGCGCAAATGAGAGGGAAAAATCGAGAGTAAGGCACCTTCGCCGCTTGCTGATGGGCTGGCGAAAGGGGCGTCTAGGAGGGAAGAATTGCGTTCAGAACGGTAGCAACGGTAGAATGTTTCCTAGGTAGTCATGATCTACCGCGGGCTATTCCCAGGCCCAAATACTGCCAGGGAAGATGCTCACGGTCCCGCAGGCGATTTGCCCCGCATTCGTGGCCGTGGCCAGGCGCTTACCAAGAACTATTAGAAGTGGTGGCCACTTAAAGGTTGTAAAGATGCGGCAGATACTCACTTTTAACGTAAGATTCGTTTACGCTTCGATCGACCAGAACCGTTGGCTACGGTGGTTTCTGGAGGCCGCATTTGTCGTGGTGGCCGTGGGCCTGATATCAGTTCTAGGTAAGGGTGCCGACCCGCTTATGCCATTTGGCATCACCGCTCTCGATCTCACTTACTTGGCAAGCCTGGGTGCGCTGCTTTTTGTTTTAGCCCTTGTTTTCGTATCCGTTATCGGTATTCCCTTGTTCCGTTACAATGGCGTCTTGCTGATGCTCGCGGGTATAGGGGTATTCGAGTACCAAGTCTATGAGTATATGAAGCTTGGTTGGTGGCAACCGTTTCCACTGCGCGATTTCACCGACGCGTTATTCCTCACCTGGACCCTCGACCAGTCGATCAGTTGGCCAGCCGTACTCCTGAGGAATTTCTTGGAAGAAACAGCGGTGTCCATATTTCTCATCGCGATCGGTGCGCTGTGGCACGTGCTAGCAAACAAGTTCCTCAATACCGCACTGGACGATATTAGGGTACTCGAGCGCGAAACACTGGCGCCCGCTGAAGAGCTACCGGCTGAACAGGCAATCGTGTGGCCTGAGCCCGCGAACGCCGAGACGTTCGATGAGGGCGTCCCAACCGTAGTAGAGCCGATCGTTTTGGCAGAGGCGAAACTACTGCGGGCCAAACGGCCTACACACGATGCACCGATTGCGCCTTCGTGGCTAGCCGACGAGCGGAGAGATGCGGGAACCCCGGCAGGGGTCTACGAGTTAGATTCACGCCGAAAACCGACCCGAAGACCGACAGGTAAGTAAAGTCTTACGATCCTTATTTGACCGGGCGCTAGTCCCGTTAATACGCTGTCGCTTGCCGATATCATCAAGCCTCCTGATCCAAATCAACGAAACGCGCGCGGTTTCGTGATAGTTAACAACAATCATGACGGCGCGATCCTACGTATCTATTGCAGCCTTGTGTACCTTGTTGTTTGCCGGTGTTGCCGCGGGAGTTGGAAATACCTGGGATGAGGATGCACAAGCCGGCGTGCAGGCATACCTGCACGGTGATTATGCGGCGGCCGAGCGTCACCTGTTGGCGGCACTGAGAACAGCGGAGGAAATGGGGCCCGAAGATCCGCGATTGGCTTTGTCTCTTAACAATCTGGCATTGGTTTACCATGCCCAGGGCAGATACGACGAAGCCGAGCCTGTGTACAAACGTGCCATAAGCATCACGGAAAGGGCACTGGGCCCGGATCATCCAAACCTGGCGGCTAGTCTTGGCAACTTGGCAGAACTTTACCGTACTCAGAAAAAATATGTTGAGGCCGAGCCCCTCTATCGAGAAGCGTTGATGATCTGGCAGCAGGCCGTGGGATCATATGACCTGCAGGTTGCCCTCTGGTTAGAGGACTGCGCTGATGTATTACGAAAGTTAAACCGTAACCAGGAGGCCGCCAAAATGGAGGCCCGGGCAAACGTTATTCGGGCCGCGCACACAATCTAGACGAAACTAGAGTATTACATCGCTTCTAGTCGTCACGGGGGTTGCCATTATGAAGCTTGATATAAAGGGGATGGCCATTACGCTGGGGTTAGTTTGGGGTGCGGCGGTTCTTCTCGTGGGGATCGCGAACCTGATCTGGCCCAACTACGGTCAAGCGTTTCTCGAGCTGGTTGCTTCCATCTATCCGGGCTACACGGCGGGCGCGAGTGTCGGCCAGCTAATCTTTGGTACGCTCTACGGGTTGGTGGATGGTGCCGTCGGTGGTGCGGTGATCGCTTGGCTGTACAATCTGTTTGCGGGCGCGTGACCATTTGAACTTTTTCGCCGCTTCGGTCACGCCGAGGGACAAGGGCAGCCGAAGCGCGGCCCCGTAGGGGGCATGGGAGGGAACCCATGCGTCCGCCGTCGCTACCAAGGACGTGCCGTCGACGGATCCACTGGGGCAACCGTCAGTCCGAGGTGGCGCACCGCGAATTGAAGGGCTGGACCGAAGACTACGGGTCAGTATGGTTTTGGTGACTTTCTGCCGAAACCAAAGCTACCTGCGTCCGGGGCCGACGCCCCGGTTAGAATGATTGTCGCCGAAGGCGACTCATTATTTGTTTTCCCTGCAGAACATATTGTTGACAGAGCAACCGTTTGTGCGTTCCACTGGTGGATGCACGGGTCTATACCCCTGCAATCCGAGGTGGTTTTATGCGCAAACCCTTCCTGAGTGTTGCCTTATTCTTTGCGCTATTTGCCATAGCGGCGAGTCCCGCCTATTCGACCATCTACGTCTGGAAGGATGCCAACGGCGTTAGCAATGCCACCGACGATCCCCGGAGGATTCCCAGCGGGGCACGAGTTCAAACGCTGTCATACGACGTGGTAGCGCCGGCAACAAAAGAAACATTGGCATCGGTTAACGAATCCGAAACGTGGATCCCAACAACCGATGCGAAGACCAGTGACCACGTAGCACAGGGCGAATTTGCGGTGCTGCTGGCGGCCGAGCTTGGTTTGGGTGATGGCTTACGCCCACAAGAAGCGGCGGAGGTACTGTCTGACGTCCTAATTGCCCCGCGCCTCGGCAATTGGGACCTCAGCGCACCTATGACTCAAGGGTTGCTTGATCGGCTTGGCAATCTCACGTTAGCGGCCGCGAGGGCAGGGCGTATTCCTATCGGGCTCGACGAGGCACGTTTTGCGTTTGATAGCGCTACCGCCTTGGCCGGTATTTCCGGACATTTCGCGGAAGTACCGTTACCCGCGTACACAGAACCGACGGTCGTGCGCGAGCGCATTATTGTTGTTGAAGAGCATCCGTTCGCGCATATCGATCCATATCTAATTGTCCATGTTGGCCATGGACACCGCCATTTCAGCCACAAACATGGCCACGGTTTGGGTTTCAAGCATGCGGTCCATCCGAAGCGACACCGACATCATGCTAAAACGCATGTCGGCTCAAAACACAAACGCAAGACTGTGCATCGAAAGCAACACCGCACGCACATGCCTGGCGCTGATCGGCGCAGAGTCAAAGCCACCTATCGGCGTACACACGTTCGCGCTGCAAACGGGGCAGTAGGTCTCCGACGCGCCAGTGCCCGGCGAACGGTTGCAAATCGTGCAGTCTCGGTTGGACAACGTCGTGTCGGTATACGACGCGGCGGGGCTGTTCGCATGCGGGCCTCCCACGGTCACCGTAGCATGGGTGGCGGAGTGAGAGTTAGGCAATAACCCCTTCAGCGCTTCTGTTGGCAGTAATACCAATCGTCATTGTCTTTCGGCCGCGTGCGTGACACGACCTCCTTTTAGGAAGTCGGGCGGATCGTGGTGTTTCCCCCACCGCTTTGTATATAGGCCTTAACGATACCACCAGCGACGGAGTTAGCGCCGCCCTTCGTTTGTGCCTTCTTGAGGTAATCGGCCGCGAGCTTGATAAGCTTGGCCGGTTTTTTCACTTTATCTGATAGTGACGCAATGCCGAGGCTGACCGAAATTGGAATCTGCGTGCCGTCGACGAGGAACTTGTGTTCTTTGATTGTTCTGCGAATCCGTTGCGCAAGCACTACGGCGCCCTCGTCACCGATGTCGCGTGCTAACAGCGCAAACTGTGCATCGTCGTATCGTGCGAGGATGTCGTTGGCGCGCAGGATCGAATCGACGACACACGCGAGCTCCTTGAGGATGGAATCAGTAAACGGCCGTCCGTGTGTACTGTTGATCTTCTTGAAGTGATCGATTTCAAAGAGCAAGAGGACCAACGTACCACCGTGGCGCTTAACGTGGGCGTAATCACCCTCGAGCCTATCAAGCAGGTATTTCTTGGTGTAGGCGCCAGTGAGCACATCTTCGATACGGCTCTTGGCGATTTCTTGCTGGCAGTTCTGCTCAAATTCGTCCTGCCGCGAAAACTTGAGAATGCAGTGGTAACCAATCTGAATCTTGTCGCCATCTTTTAGTTCTTGCCGTTGAATGCGGGCGCCGTTGACCGACGTACCATTACTGCTGCCCAAGTCTTCAATGATGGTGTTGCCCTTTTCATCGACCGTCACTAGTGCATGTCGCCGACTGACACGCTTATTTTCAATGGAGATATTGGCAGCGCGCCCACGACCGATCACCGTCTCCTTTTCAGTCAAGGGGTACTCGGTACCGATGGGCCCACCGTAGAGGAGGGTAAGGCACGCCCTTTCCCGCTGTGACACGCGGGATGCTAACGGGGCCCGAGTATCCTCTCGGATTGTCCTGTCTTCTGCTACGTCGTTCACTAGAACTTCTATATGGCAAGAACCGTGCCGTCTTGCCGTATGAACGCGCACCGGCCAAATACCATAGGAAATAGCCGGTGTCTTAAGTCACGAGGGCGCTATGGTCACGGGCTTGGGACGGGTAGACGGCAACATACAGAGTCGTTTGGTGACGTCTGGCGCCCATTACGGCAGCTCGCACTCGGCTTTTTCGGCCTTATCGCCGGTTATCTGGCCGGCGCCTCGTTTTAGTACTCGAAGTGCCGGCAGTCGGTCTCGTGGCTGAATAGAATTAGAGCAAAGCCGACCAACAGCCACGCTAGCATTAGTGAAAAGCCGGCCTGGTAGGCGGCCAAGCTATAGAGCAGACTGCCGCCTTCACCAATCGTTGCACCATAGCGATCCAACACGAAACCGACGGCCGGTTGCAACAGCATCGGCCCCAACATGACCCCCATGTTGACTACCCCCGAAACCGTACCCGAGAACTCACGCGGTACGGATTCTTTGGCGAAGGCGAACCCGATAATCATGCAACCGGACATAAGGCCGATAGTCAGCAGCAAGCTTGTTAACATCGGAATGGGTAGGTTCGGTACAAATAACAAAACGCCCCAGAGCGGTACCAAAGCACCGAGGCCAATGGCGTACAAAGGTTTGCGCTTTCCAAGCCGGTCCGACCAGGCGCCTAGAATGGGCCCGGCAATGGCCCATGCGACTAGCATCGAACTGGCCATTGCCGCCGCAGACGTTTTTGACAAGCCATAGTGTGTCGTCAGGAATGGCACACCCCACAACCCGCTAAAGGTGAGCACGCTCCCCACGATGCTACCGGGCAACAGACTCAAGATCCATGTATTGCGGTGTTGAAATATTCGCTTAAGGCCAGCCATGACCTTGAGAGGTGTAGCCTCCGCATGCCCGACATGTCCGTAACTCCGATAACCGCGCTCCGTGGGGTCGTTTCTAACCAGCCACCATATTAACGCGGCGACGCCGAATGGAAGGGTGGCCGCGAAAAACATGACTTCACGCCAGCCATAGGCATCGATCGCTAGTCGCAACGGTACACCGGCAAACACGGCGCCGATTATCCCGAAACACAGCGCAATGCCACTCGCCAATGCATAATGCTTTGGGGCTAACCAGTGATCGGCCAGCTTTAACATACACACAAAGGCAACCGCGACACCGCCACCGATCAACAGGCGCCCAAGCTCCGCCCATAATACGATCGTGGCGGTTGCAAAAACGTAGGTGCCGAGTCCAGTCACCAGCGCGCCTAACGTCAGCAGATTTTTCGGCCCGAGGCGATCGGCTAGGATGCCGGTGGGGATCTGCATAAACACATAGCTGTAAAAATAAAATGCTGAGAGGCTACCCAAGGTCGTAGCATCCAAAGCGAAGTCGGCCGTGAGCTCGTCCGTCATGACGGCCGGCGCCACGCGTTGGTAGAAGCCGATGAGATACAACATGGCGGCCAATCCCCACATAGACCAAGCTAGGCTGATTGGCGGGTAGGTTCTAGTTGTCATTGGGTATTTCTGTCAGGCTTTATTGAAAACGAGAATTCTAGTGATGGATGGCGGTCAGGTCGCGGCCAGTGGTGTTCACGTATCACCGCTGGACAGATGTCTACCATACACCCCAAAACATCTCAGCTCGATGTCGCCGCTTTCTCGAACGCGCGCGGCTCGAACCCTGACGACTACACATTGGAGCGTGACCGTATAAAGTGGTATCAAGTGTTGATAATTATATCGAAGGCGGCGTGTATTAGGCGGCGCTATTACCGGATCCGGTGGAGAAGAGGGCGCGTAAATGTTCGCCAAAGACTCGGCAAGCGTCCACCGTTGTGAAGATGCCGACCAAACGACTGTCTCGCACCACGATTGCACAGCCAATATGTTTTTCAGCCATGTTCAGAAGTACGTTATCTAGTCGTTCGTTGAGATCGACAACGTAGGTTTCGCGTACCGACACGTCTTTGACGCGAAGATCGACTTCCGAAGGTAGGCCAAGTGCGGAATCTGACGCTTGCTTGATATCCCGATCGGTGACAACGCCGACAAGTTCCTCACCGCTCTTTACTGGAAGATGGCGAATATCATGATCTGCCATTATGGTGATCGCGACCTGGATGCTTGCATCGATGTCGACGTAGTAGGGAAACGCGGTCATGACAGACTTTATTAAGGGGATCCGTTTCATGGTTGCCCCACCTCCTTAATTGTATCCTTAAACACAGGATCTCCTGTCCCGGCCGGACGATCAATCGGCAAGGCAACGCGATGATGCGAAGCCTCGCCGACTCGGCACGCTTCCCGGCGGAAACAATTGATGCGACGTGCCAACTATCGCCACTTCTCCACCCACTGACCTTAACGTGCTTATTATAAGGTCGCCAGTGTGATTCAACGTATCGTAGAGAAGATGTATCGGGTGTTCATGTCGCAACACTGAGAAGACATCTTGCAATCGACTTATTGGATAATGAATCAACGGTATCTGGTTGGTGTACGCATGCCGATCAAGTATTTATGTTCTAGGGGAACCGCGAAAGAGGTTATTCCGACGGATTGCCTTACTTGTCCTTGAACAGCGCGTCGCCTTTTTCGTCTATGATTCTCTTGGCTTTGAGGATCGAGTAGTCCGCGGCCTCGTCCCTGGCGATGTGGGTATCTACCCTAATAAAGTGCTCAGACTTGGATACCCCATCGATGTCCTTGGAAATATAGCCCTCAGTCGTCCATTGACCGACGCCTTTTTTCGGCGTAGGGACAATCGTATACCCCTTGTAGGTTACGGCCTCCAGGTTATTGGCCGTATCGTTGCCCCGCCGTTTCCCCGCTGCGAGTTTGCCTAGAAATTTTAGAATCATTTTGCGATCGACTGACCGTACATCAGCAATTGGCCTCAATAGAACACTATGACTCTCTTAGGTGTGCAGTTCGATGATATCACCATCGGCGACCGGATGGTCATGCCCCACCTGGCGTCCCTCGACCTCGTGGCCTCGCCAAAGCCGCGCGTACTTTAAGGTCTCCCCGAGGTCCCGGTGTACCATGACCGCCACATCATGCACCGTCTGTCCACGGCGGACGGTGAAAGGCCTGTCCTTATCGGGTGGTCGCCCTGGCGGCTTAGTGTACACGCGTACAATTTCAAGGTTACGGAAAAGCCACGGCGCTATTTGGTCGAGCCCCTCACCGGTAGTGGCTGAGACGGCGATCGCGGGATACCGCAGACCAGCGAGCTCCTCAAACACCTGGAGCTCTTCCTGCAATGCTGGGATTTGGTCTGCCTTGGTCGCAATCAATAATGCAGGCAGATGGATGGCGAACGGATTGAGGTCCTCCTCATTGCGGTCACCCGACGGTGTTCGGTCCCACTTTTCAGTCATGGTCACACCTTTCGCCGCCAGAATTTCGTGGACAGCCATCACCTGATCCACGCAGGCGGGATCACCGAGTTCTACCACTAGCAGACATACGTCGGTCGGTTGCAATGTATTCGCGATCCACGACACTGGGTGTTCGGCGGCAATCGGTGGTAAATCGATAAGCTGGAAGTAGATGTCTTCGTAGGGCAGCATCCCCGGCTGCGGGAACTGTGTGGTGAAAGGGTAGGGACCTGCAGCCGCGTGCGATCCGGTAAGCCTCGCCTGCAGGGTAGACTTGCCGGTATTAGGCGGACCGATTAGTGCGATTTGGGCGGCACCTTCCGGCCGGATGACGGTTGGCGGTCCGCCGCGGGTGCCGCCTTTCTTGGGTCCCGCCAATTCTTCCGTAAGTTGCTTGATGCGAGTCTTGATATCGGCCTGCAGGTGATCAGTACCCTTGTGCTTGGGGATCGTGCGCAACATCTCACGCAGGCATTCTAGGCGCTCCTTGGAATCGCGCGCCCGCCTGAAGGCCGACTCGGCCGCTTTGTATTCTGGTGTCGTGTTGGTTGGCATGGTCTCTGGTCGAGTGTCGTGATCGTCGTAACCACGACCCCATCAAGGCTGAGTCAACTTGATCTCGATCCGGCGGTTGCGCTTGTAGGCCTCCTGGGAGATCCGGTCATCGAGGGGATGGAACTCCCCAAATCCGGTGGCGGCTAGTCGCACTGGTGCGATACCCTGCGCGATTAAGTAATTGACGACCGATACGGCGCGTGCGGTCGACAACTCCCAGTTGGAGGGAAACCTCGCGGTCTGGATCGGGCGGCGGTCGGTGTGCCCGTCGACGCGCAGGATCCAATCAATATCCGAGGGGATCTTGCTGGTGACGATCTTGAGTGTTTCCGCCAATCGCGCGAGCTGGCGCCGGCCCGCTGGCATGAGGATGGCGGACGCGGTAGGGAACAACAGTTCCGACGGGAAAATGAAGCGATCGCCAACGATACGAATGTCTGGATGATCGCCTAGGGCTTCGCGCAATCGGCCAAAGAACTCCGAGCGATATCGGTTAAGCTCCTGGACTTTGCGTGCTAGCGCCACATTAAGGCGCTGTCCGAGTTCAGCGATCTTTAGCTTCTGTTCTTCGACTTTGCTTTCTTCAAGGGCGAGGGCGGCCGAGAGCTTGGCGAGCTGTTCGCGCAGGGCGGCAATCTGTTGATTCAACAAGGCCACGTGGGCACGCGACTCTTCCTTCACTTCGGCGAGGTCTGCCTCCAAGGCCTTGCTACGATCGCGCGCGGCGACGGTTTCCTCGTCGCGTTGTTTTACGGTTTCTGCGAGTTCGGTAACCCGAGTCTCCAATTCAGTCCGCCGCTGGCGTAGGTTAGCAATGCGCTCCTGCAGGCTGGCAATCTCCCGAAGTTGTAGCTCGATCTTTTCCTTGTCGGCGGCGATGATCGTCGAGGCGTCCTCGAGCTTTGCTTCGAGTTGAGAAGCCTCGGTCTCGGCCACTTCCGCCCTTTGTGTGGTCACAGCTAGCCGGCTTGTTAACGAATCACGTTCTGCAAGCGTGGCTTTGAGCTGACTCGAAAGCTCCGTGATCCTTTCACCAAGCTCGGCACTTTTCTCGCGTTCCAGCGACAATGTATCTGCCAGCTTGCTGACCTGCAGTGATAATTCATCGAGCGCCCGTTCGCGTCCTATCAGTCTCTCGTTGAGAAAGAACTGGGCCAGCACGAAGATAAGTACCACAAAGATAAATACCAACAGTACCGATGCGAGCGCATCGACAAAAGCGGGCCAGACATTTACGGCGTAGCGGCTGCGGCGTGTGAGCGCGAACATGGCGAGTATCTAACGTTATCCCTAATGACTAGTTAGGCAGATTCTCCATGGGCGGTAGAAGGATCTACCGCACATTTATCAACCACGCAGGTGTGGAGCAAAGCAAAAACCACGCTTCTTGCTTTGCGAGCTGAAAAAGGCCAGGGAAGGGGTTTTCAGCATCTTCCTAGTCCCCGGATTTCTTGCCACGTGCAGGACGCGGCCTTTCGGCAATACTGCGCGCCAACAGCCTAAATTCATCACGTAACTCATCCCCGAATTGACTGCGAGCGGCAGATACTTCTTCCAGCAGACGCTCTAGACCAACGTCCACATTACGCAGGTGATCGCGCATTTCTTCGTTCCCAGACAAACTGTTGGCAACATGGCTGGCCAGCTCTGCCATCACCGGTTGCAAATCGGTCTGGTTTTTTGTGAGATTCAAAATCAACTTTTGCTCCGAGCGCAGCTGATCGGTGAGTTCGGCTAGTTGTTCGCTTAACCTCGCGAGATTATTCTGCACCGCGCGCCGGTCTTCCTCACCACGAGCGACGCTGCGCTGTAACTGATTAAGATTTTCCGCGGTCTGCTCGAGCAGGGCTTCGATATAGACCGGCAGGGGTTGATCACCCTCGGCCGTTAGCGTGCTACTCGGCAAGTGCGTGAGTTCCGATAGCCACTCTTCCAAATAGTTATAAAAGCGGTTCTGTGCGTGTCCTGCTTGCAGGTCAAGAACGCCTAACACTAGCGCGCCGCCCAGGCCAAACAACGAGGAGCTGAAGGCGGTACCCATGCCAGTTAGCGGACCTTGCAGGTCGCGCTTGAGTTCATCGAAAATCGCGCTGGGGTCACCGGTCCCGGCGGAAAGACCGCCGATTACGTTACCTACGCCAACGACGGTATCCAGCAGTCCCCAGAAGGTACCCAGTAGACCGAGAAAGATCATCAGGCCGATCATATAACGGGAGATGTCACGGGACTCATCCAGGCGCAGACGAATGCCGTCCAGTAATGAACGCATGGCCATGGCCGATATTCGGAATTGTCCCTGATCGCGGCCGCTGAACATCTTTGCCATCGGTGCCAGCAGCCGGGGTGCCTCGTCTGACGGCGGCAGGGCGCCTACGTCCCGCACGTCGTCGATCCAAACGGTCGCCGGCCCAAGGTTGAAGACCTGCAGAAAGTTGATGACGACACCGACCACTAGCACCCCGAGGATCATGCCGTTGAAGATCTGGTTGGCTTCAAACGCCGTGCGCAGCGGAGGGAAAAGCAGGGCGCACACTACACTCACTGCACCGAGAAACACTACCATCCATACCAACATGCGTTGAGAATCACTCACGGCTGTTATGCTATGCGTATAGTGGCGATCCTAGTAACGTAACGTTACCATACGACTATCCTGCCCGTTGACTCGGACGACCCTGCCCCGGAAATCACCATGATATCGTCGCAAACTAGGGATTGACACAGGAGGCTTGTAATTGACTTTACTCAGATCTCGTCTCACGCCAATATTCGCTCATGAGCACCGCCACTGACAACCCGACGGGCGCCGAACCCAAGCGCCGGTTCGGGTGGTTGCACATTGCACTGTTCTTGCTCGCGACCGTCGTATTGACCACCATTGCAACGGTTTGGATCGTAAAGACCTATATTTTCCCCTCCGAGTTCAAGCCGGTGACATTGAGTGCAAAGGAGGAACAAGTGCTTAATGTCAAACTCGAAAGGCTAGAGGCGCTTGAAACCGGTAGGCGCTATGGGCGCAAGAGCCCGGCGGAAACTACCGGCGACGCGCTCACGCCGGAACGTTATACGGAAGAAGGTGCTAGTCGAGACATTGCCTTGAAGGAGCGAGAAATCAACGCATTGTTGGCCAAGAACACCGATCTTGCCAGCAAACTCGCGATCGATTTAGCTGACAATCTGATTAGCGCCAAGCTCCTCGTGCCGATCGACGAGGACTTCCCGTTTATGGGTGGCCAGACCCTGAAAGTTAGGGCCGGGGTCGAGATGGCCTATTCCAACGGTAGGCCGATTGTGGTGCTAAAGGGCGTGAGTGTCATGGGTGTCCCGCTCCCCAATGCTTGGATAGGCGGGATCAAAAACATCGATCTCGTGAAGGAGTTCGGTGGGCATAAAGGGTTTTGGAAGGCATTTGCCGATGGGGTGGAAGATATCCGCGTGGAACAAGGAAAACTGAGAATCAAGTTGAAGGAATAAATGAGCCAGGTAGATTTCAGCCAAGAAAGGCGCTCGCGCCTGAGCAAGTGACACCATGACATCGGCGAGAGAACGAGCCAAGGCGTTGGCCGAAGAGATGACGAAGGTCATGAAGGTGGCTAAGACGGCCGAGGCGCGAGCCAAGGAGCTCGGCCAAGAGATCCTGCAAGCCTTGGCTGAGGCCAAGGCAGAGGCCGAAGCGGCGCGCACCATTGTTGAATACCCGTCCGGTCGCTATGAATGCAAAGGCTGTGGTCAGATCGTGTTGTTTACAGAGCCATGTCAGAAATTATCGCCCTGCGGTAACTGCGGCAGTGTCGACTACGATGGCGCTAAACCCAAGGTAACGAAGATCAAACCCCCGCCCCCCAAGAAATTTGCGGCCGGCATTTACCAGTGTACAGATTGTGGCGCACGTATGGCCGTGGCTGAGGAAACGGACGTGTTGTCTGCATGCGATATATGCGGCGCCGACAAGCTCGAGGCTGTCTAAGAAATTCCATTGTTGTCCCTCTGTAGATGACGATATTGACTCTCAATAACGTATCGTTGGCGTATGGCCATGTGCCGTTGTTGGCGTATGTAGATTTCCAGATCTCGCCGGGCGAACGGGTTTGTCTGGTGGGTCGCAATGGGACAGGAAAGTCCACATTGTTTCGTGTCATTAGTGAAGCTGCACAGCCCGACGATGGACAAGTCTGGCGAAAGGATACCCTACGCGTTTCGCATCTAGAGCAGGAAGTCCCGGAAGATACGCCCAATACTATCTATGAAGTGGTGGCGGCGGGATTGGGTGAATTGGGTCGGCTACTTATTGATTATCACAATACCGTACACCACGCGGCAGAACTGAATTCGACCTCCCTCCATCGTTTGTCTACATTGCAACATCGTATCGATGCGCTTGATGCTTGGAACATTAGACAAAAAGTCGAGACGGTATTGAGTCGTTTATCGTTGCCAGCAGACAAACGCATGGCCGATTGTTCTGGCGGTGTACGGCGACAAGTGATGCTCGCACAAGCGTTGGTTAGTAACCCTGATCTGTTGTTGTTGGATGAACCGACCAACCATATGGACATTGCTGCCATCACCTGGTTAGAGCAATTTCTATTGTCTTTCCCTGGGGCGCTGATGTTTGTCACCCATGACCGTACGTTATTGGAGCATCTGGCGACTCGTATTGTCGAGCTCGATCGAGGGAAGCTGACATCCTTCCCTGGAGACTATCAGTACTACCTGCGAAAAAAGGACGAGCTATCGGAGGCTGAAGCAAAGGCCAACGCCAAGCGCGACAAAAAGCTGGCAGCACAAGAGGCCTGGATACGCCAAGGCATCAAAGCGAGGCGCACCCGCAATGAAGGTAGGGTCAGAGCCCTGCAAGCGATGCGAAAAGCACGTCGCCTACGGATGGAGACACAGGGCAAGGCCAAACTCGCTGTAGATTCCGGTGACCTATCGGGTAGGCTGGTGGTGGATATGCGCCACGTTGGTTTTAGTTATGGCGATCAGTGCATCATTCGAGACTTAACGACGCGCATTATGCGTGGCGATAGGGTTGGAATCATCGGTCCGAACGGGTCTGGCAAGACGACGTTACTCAAGTTAATTCTAGGGGAAACAAAACCGGATGACGGCGAGATCATCATGGGTACGCGCTTGCGTTTAGGATATTTCGATCAGCAACGGACACAGCTGATGCCAGCAAAAACGGTGCGGGAAAATATCAGTGAAGGCGGCGATTACGTTACGGTGGGAGGTCGTTCACGCCATATCATCGGTTACCTGAGAGATTTCTTATTTCCCCGTGAGCGCATTGAGTCACCGGTGAAAAGTTTATCAGGCGGTGAACGCAACCGCTTGCTGTTGGCAAAGATGTTTACCCTGCCTACCAATATGATGGTGTTAGATGAGCCGACCAATGAGCTTGACGTGGATACCCTGGAGTTACTCGAAGATATGGTGGTCCACTATGATGGTACGCTACTGCTGGTCAGCCACGATCGGACGTTTCTCGATAATGTGGTAACCAGTACATTGGTGTTTCGTGGGGATGGTTCGGTGGAAGAGTATGTGGGCGGTTATGCGGACTGGATCAGGCAAAGAAAACCTCACGTCGCTAGGCGCACGGTAGTCAAGGAGAAGGCAGACAGCGCAAGCAAGCAAGACCGCGACAAGAACAAGCGTTCCACCCAAAGGCAAAAACTAAGCTACAAGGAAGAACGGGAGTTGGCGGCGATTCCGGGGCGCATCGAAGAACTGGAACAGGAACAACAAGGCCTCGAACGACAAGTCAGTCAGCGGGAATTTTATCAGCAGGATAAGGCGACAATTACCACAACCCTGGCCCGCCTCGACCAGGTCCGTGAAGAGCTAGAGCACGCTTATGGACGCTGGGGATATCTGGAAGGAATGGATTAGGATTCGGTCGATTCATTCACGCTAGCGGTGGGTTTGCCGTAAATAAATGCCGCTATATCCTCTAACACCGGCGCGCGAGAACGCAATGGTATAGACAATGCTCCGATAATACCAATGTGGCCCAGGCGCGGATAGAAGATCGTCTTAACCTTTCCTTGTTTACTACGTATAGCCGCGGCTAGATTGTTTATATTACGAATCTTTACCGTCTTATCGTTATTGCCATACATCAATAGCAGCCGGGGCTCATCGCCGTCCACGAAGTTGATGGGTTGTGACGCCAGATATTGTGATGGCGGGCCAAAAATCTGCTTGTCGCGTTCACTAAAATAGGGCAACCAATCATAAGGGCCAGCGAGGCCAATCATTCCTTTCAACCAACGCTTGTTGCCGCCCACCGATTGCAGATAACGCTCATCGAGGGCGAGTAGGGCGGCGATATGTGCCCCGGCCGAATGTCCCATGATATATAAATCGTTCGGGTCTCCACCGAATCGCTGGATATTGTTGTAAACCCACTTGAGTACAAGCGCACTGTCTTCAACAAAAGTAGGAAACTTCACGTCGGGAAACAGTTGATAGTTTGGGATGACGCCAACCAGACCCTTTGATATCAAGGCTTCGCCCACGAACAGATATTGGTCCTTGGAGCCCTGCATCCAGGCCCCGCCGTGAAGAAAGACGACTACCGGACGAGCTGCAGTGGAGTCGTCGGCGTGATAGAGGTCTAATTGCTGGCGCTCTTCGCTCCCATAGTCAATATTATGAACGACGACTGGTTTTTGCATTCGCGCAAGCGTGTTGACAACCGTTAGTCCGAGCGATTGGCAACCCACGAGAAGCACGAGCGAAGCCAACAAGGTGATAACGTTGCGTTTAGTTGAGTTGTTCATCTACCAGCTGCACCCATTGTGCCGGCGTCAGCCGGCCCACGAAGATAAACCTACCGTTCCCTTGGGGGCGGAAGACGATTCCTTCACCCTCATCGGGGTATACCTGCGTCGCATGTCGCGCAACATTACCGTGGGCCACTAGCACGGTATTGGTGTTATTTGCCGGTGGCGTGGCGAGCTGAGCCCGAGCGCGTTTAGCAATCGCGTCGCGCCCACCAAAGTACGCGGCTACGCGTAGGTTCACAATGTCGGTGGTGGTTTCGACTGGCCCAAGGTCCATCAGTTTCGCGGTGTCAACGGTACGGCAATAGGGGCTCGCGAGAATTCGTCCAACTGGGATCTTGAGTGCCCGCACCGCATCGCCCACCGCACGCGCGCTACGCCGACCCTCATTCGAGAGCTGTCGCACTCGCGACGGATCACAGCTTGCCCAGTCCCCGGCCTTGCGGATGTGGTCGTTCTGAGACCAGTCAGTGGCAGCGTGGCGGAAGTACACGTTATACCCACCCGCACGCAGTTCCTGCACAAGCGCTTTGCCGGTGAGTACGGCCGTGTCCTGTGCAGGTGTTGGACTGCCGACTGATGACAACGTGGCAATCAATGCCAGAAAGAACCTACGGTTCACAGCCAAAAAATCCATCCGAAATTCATGCGAGGAGCGAACCCGATTTTACACTGAAGCCCGTCTGGTTTTCTTCCATACCTGGACCTCCCAGATGAAACGCGCATACTGGTCTCGGCGAATTTGTTGAATGGTTCATTAACACGTGGCGATCTTTTACAGACGGTAGTTATTCCATTATTGCTGCGACGGAGCGACATTTAGCAACTATTTAGGCCAACCATAGGGGTAGATAAGATTAATGTTACCTTGCCTTGGTCGCTTTGCCGATTGCTAACGCGCCCCATCTCGAGAAAGGCGAAAATACCCCTCACCGAAGATATTGATGTTAATGAGATTATTGAACAAGTAGAAGAACTGGGCCAGAGGGGTAAAATTGTCGATATTGAAAGCGAAGATGGTGATACAGTAAAGGAGTTGGTTGAATAGTGAGCCTGAAGCAGGAGGTCATCCGATATGATACTTGATCACTCGCCGCCCATCTCGACGCTCAGAGATGAGGCCGCCGTGCGTTGGGGATTTCTTGAGGATGAAACCGATGCGTGTGCGGTAGTGTCGGAACGCATGGAGCTCGTTTACCTAAATGCGTTGGCACGCGTTCTCACGCCTCCACAGTGGTTCGCCAAACGCTGCTTCGAAGTGTTGCCGGCGACCGACGAGCAGTGTGCTTGGCAGTGCCCCACAATAGTAGCGGTCCATCAGGCGGAAGACATCACCTATTGCGAGGAATCTTTGCACGGTGACGATGCATCCGTTGTCATTTTGGGGACGGCAGTGATCCCCCTTGCTCGAGTTCGTGAGGACGAATCTAGGGCGCTCTTGCTATTCCGTCACAAAGACGAAAGTTGTGACGAGGTCGGGTTCCAGAAGAAGCTGCTCGAAGACGCGTCACGATTGCAAGCACGCGTCACTTCGCACTTTGTTTAGGCAGATCGAACGACGACTGTTCGGCGCATGTATCGATTGGAACGGAGAGGCCAGGCTTAGATAATCAAACTGATCCACTCGCCGTTTGGTAATCGTTTCCACTTTCTGAGGGGTCCTTGCCCTCTGTCTCCGTACCGATCAGTTACTAGCCGGTGATTAGCGCTGTCTCGACGGCATGGAAAAGGTGCAATTTTCCGTACCGGTACAGGGGAGTGACATTCTCGAACCTACGTTAACCGACCATAGGAGGGAGATATCATGGCGACATATATCAGCCTTATCAGCTTTACCGATCAAGGTATTCGCAATGTAAAGCAGTCACCCGAACGAGCGCAGGCATTCCGGGATATGGCCGAAAAGGCGGGCGCATCGGTGAAGGCAATTTACTGGACGCTCGGCAATTATGACATTGTCGTGATTACCGAGGTACCGGACGATGAGACAGCAATGGCCTTGCTGTTGACCACAGGCAGTATTGGCAATATTCGTACCCAAACGCTTAAGGGATTTTCCGCAGAAGAAATGGCGCCGATCCTGGCAAAGCTGCCGTAACGCAAGAAACCGCCTGAACCAAGGCCAATGGCGGTCCGCCTGTGTTCGTTTTGTAAGGATGCGAGGGTACTTGATCTAAAGCACGACGTCTTCGTGGGGCTGCGCTCGTATTTGGGCGTTGGGGTAGTGATAAAATTGCAGCTATGCGCCTATTCGTCACAGTCCTAGTCGTAGTCGTGTCGATTTCGGCCATGGGGGCGCCGCCGGCGCCAACCCATGAATCCAACCGCGCGTTGTTGGTGGGCGCCGCCCTGGGACGCTTGGACCTCGTCGCACATGCACTTGCGCGAGGTGCGGATCCCAACGCACGCGATGACCACAATGGTAATAGCGCGCTGCACATGGCGGCACAGCTCGGGGATACGGAAGTTCTCGGTTACCTCTTGATCCATGGCGCTGATCCAAATATCGCCTCCAGCCAGGACGGGCGCACCCCACTTATCCTGGCCGCACGACAGAGCGGCGGACTGAAAGTGGTGGTCGAGTTGATTGCTAGTGGTGCCGACGTCAATCGGTCTGCGCGTGATGGCGCTACTGCCCTCATGGGTGCATCGGTGCGAGGACATGCGCATATCACTGCTACGTTGCTCGCCAACCAGGCCGATGCCAATGCAGTATCGCAAGATGGTCGTAGTGCTTTGCATCGGGCGGCGATGACGGGCCACCATGAGATCGTCGAACAGCTCTTCGACGCCGGTGCGTTCGTGGAGACACGTGCGCGTGACGGTAACACGCCACTCGGTACCGCGGTGTATTTTGGTCAAGCCAACGTGGTCGAACGTCTTATCGAGGCCGGCGCGAGTCTCGATGGGTGGGCGCGCGGTGGCGAGACGCCACTTATGTTGGCCGTGCGCGGAAATCATCCCGAGATTCTAGCGACATTGCTTGAACGGGGTGCGGACGCTAATCTCCAAGTCAAAGACAACGGCAAGACAGCATTGTTGTTGGCGGCGGAACGCGACTTGGTAGATGCTACACGGTTGTTATTGGGCGCCGGTGCCGAAGTCAATCATCAGGCGCACGATGGCGGTACACCGCTGGCGGCTGCGCAGGCGATTGGCGGGACGGGCACCGCTGCGCTCCTGCGCAAGGCGGGGGCCACAAACCGATAGGTCAGGAAAGCATTAAGCCGAGCCTGCTTGCAGTCATTCTTCGGCGCCGTGACGCCTCAGGAACTCGACAATGTCGTGACGTTTCTGCTTGATCGCTGCACCCAGCGGGGTGCGACCATCGTTGGCGCTGGCATTGGCATTGGCGCCGTTAGCGATCAATAACTCAACGACCGCAAGGTGGCCGAAAGCGGCGGCGCCGTGTAAGGGCGTCGCGCCCCGCTGGTCCTTGGGGTCGACACTAGCGCCTTTAGCGATAAGCAGCGCCGCAACGTCCGCGCGGCCCATGCCACCGGCTAGATGAAGCGGTGTAACATCATTCATGCCCTTTGCATTGACCTTGGCACCCTTGTCGATTAGTAATCTGATGATGTCCACATGACCGCCAAAGACCGCCATGTGCAATGGTGTCAAGTTATCCTTGTCTTCTTCATCGATACGGGCACCGTTGGCGACAAGTAAGCTGGCCGATGCCGTTTGGCCTTCTTGGGCGGCGGTGTGTAGCGGTGTCCAACCGCCTTTGCTCTTGGCGTTGATCTCGGCACCGGCGACAATCAGCCGCGTGACAATCTGCGTGTGGCCCTCACCGGCCGCCCAGTGGAGCGGGGTGCGGCCGGTCTTATCGGGCGCATCGACATCGGCGCCCTGGGCGATAAGCTGCTGCACCTGATCGATGTCCCCCTTATCGACCGCTTCGTGCAGTACGCCTGCCTGACCCGATACGGCAACGACCACGGTGGCGCAGGCTAGTATGCGAAGCGCATGGCATCGTAGTTTCATGACTTTGTTCTGCTCACAGTAGGCCCAGGGGTGGCATCTTTGATAGTATACATATTTTCGGAATTTGACCTTTAACAGCAGCGCCAGGCTAGACAGTGACAATCGCAACCTCGGCGACAGCCGACACACTCAAATTGTTGTGTGAAGACGAACCCAGTGCGGTTGTGGTCGAGCGCCCGGACAGCCAATCAGCATACCTTTTCGTGTGCGATCACGCGGGTAATCGAATACCGCGCAAGCTCGGTAAGCTGGGCATGCAGGACGACGATCTTGTGCGTCATATCGCTTGGGACGTCGGCGCACGTGGCCTGGCGGAAGAATTTGCCCGGCGTTTTGATGCCACCCTGGTGAAACAGGTGTACTCAAGGTTAGTAATCGACTGCAATCGGCCGCTCAATGCCGAAACTTCTATCGTCAAAATAAGCGAGGGCACCGTCGTTCCGGCTAACCAAGATCCTTCTCGTGAAGAGGTTGAAGCGCGGCGGAGCGAGATCTTTCAACCGTACCACGACACGATCGCGTCTATCATTGACAAGCGGTTGACGAAAAAGCAACCTACCATCTTGCTGGCGATTCACAGTTTCACGCCGGTATACCATGGCGAATCCCGCCCTTGGCATATCGGCCTTTTGTATAATCGCGACGCGCGCCTAGCGAGCTTGTTCCTCGAATTGTTGGCAGAGGATGAAACACTTTGTGTGGGAGATAACCAGCCTTACTCCGTAGATGATTTTACTGACTATACACTACCTGTGCACGGCGAACGACGTCGGATTCCGTACTTACTGTTTGAAATGCGCCACGATATGATTGAGACGGAAGAGAATCAGTATCGCTGGGCGCATCGGTTGGCACATTCGCTCGAGCGCGCCCTTGAGCGTGCGCCGGGTCTTGTTGCAAATTCGCCAAGCTGACTTATGTTAGTAGCCGGTTGCTGACTTACTGGCCTAGGCCACATCCTGAACCGTCATAGCCCGCTTCTTTCTTTTGATTGGCGTCTCCCGGACTCATTCATGTGGGAACGCATGTCTCCTGCAAGCGCGGTGCCTGTGGAATCCCGGATCGGGATACTGTATATTGCGCCCCGCAGCTTATGGATGTTGGTCTTTTCGGAAGTCCTTCCCAAGGTTCGCCGGCAATCCCCTTTCTGTAAACTGCACGAACGTTCTAACATTTAATACTTTTTGTTGAGGATCTTTCATATCATGCGTACGGGAACTATAAAGTGGTTCAGTGAATCCAAAGGATATGGTTTTATCACGCCGCAGGATGGCGGAAAGGACGTTTTTGTCCACCACTCCGCAATTACGGGCACGGGTTTTAAGTCCCTGGCTGAGGGGCAACGCGTGACATTCGAGGTTCAGCAGGGCCCCAAGGGCCTACAGGCGGTTGAGGTTACTGCCTCCTAGAGCCTGACGACAGTAGATTTGAATTCAGGACCCCGCTACACGGCGGGGTCTATTTTTTGGGCAAAAAAATTCCACCTGGTACACGCATAGCGGCACACCGTCGGGTAATTAGCGCCGTTTGCGGCCCTGCGTTCGACGCGGGTCTTCGAAGCGCACGCGGAGCGCATTGCCGTTATAGGTCTTGCCATCTAGGGCAGCGAGCGCCGCACGCGCCTCATGCCCTTCCATTTCGACAAAACCAAAGCCGCGGCACTTGCGTGTGAAGATATCTGCAGCTACTTCTACCGACCGCACGGTACCGAACTCTGCAAACAATTCCCGCACGGACCGTTCCGAGGCTTCGGCCGGCAAGTTACCAACAAACATTTTTTTCAAATGCGTCTCCTCGCTGAATTAGACAACCAGTGTAATCGACTGAACCCTTTGGGTCCACCAGTGCCGCTACCATACTAACACATTGACGTACCGATCTGCGCCTGACAGTAGCGGTAACTCGACCAGCGATAGTCCGCCGGATCCTGGACGAGTTTGGCGCGTACAGGATTGAGCCCGAAGTACTGGCAGCAGCTCAGGAAGTAGCTGACGGAATCAGCGAGGCTGGCCTTGTATCGGCCCTCCCACAGCGTTCCGGTTCGCTCATGGGGTGGTTGAACTGATGTACATAACTCCTACCGCCCGCCTTCACAAATCTAGGAGCACCATTACGGCGATGTGGTATCACTAGCAGATGTACGTGGGTTGCGAGAAAATGGCGCTTAAATCCCATGTTCTCTCGTTTTGCCATTATGGTTTTCTGCTCACGGCGAGACCGATTAGGGAGGTGTAATGCAGCTAAGCGACGTATACAGGCCGAGGTGGAGACGGTGAGACTGGAATCTTCGGCTAGAGAGGCAGTGGCGATGATGCGGCTGCGAGGATTCCGGCACCTGCCCGTGTTGAGCTAAGGCGACAAGATCGTAGGAATCGTGTCAGATCGTGATCTGCGAAATGCGGTGGTCATTTACACCGACCCGAACAGTTGAACCGTTATGAATACAACCGAATCAGGACTGTTCTCTGGCAAGCTAGCCATGTGCCAACATAAGAGGCTTGCTACGAAATGTGCGCATAACATCCTGCTCGGGATGATTCTGTTGCTCGGTGTCGTTCCGTTTGCTGCGGCTGAGAATGCTGGCTGGTATATAGGTGGTGGTTTTGGCAGTGCTGATGATGACAAGCTCGATGACAGAGGGACCGCTTTCAAAATATTTGGTGGCTACTGGTTTAACCCGCGCCTCGCGTTAGAAGCGGCGGCGATCGGGCTTGGCGATAACATTGGCCCCCAAGATTTAATCAAGGATGGAATTGCCGTAGAGGTGCTCGGGGCGGTGCCGGTCGGCGAGCGCTTCGAGCTGTTTGCTAAGGCGGGGTTTTTCCTCTGGGAAGTGCGGGTTGAGACTGACGATCTCGAGTGCTCCGACTTTGGGTCGGGGTTCATCTGCTTTTTCGAGGAGGATGAAATAGATGACGGCGTTGATCCCGCCTACGGCATTGGTGTCCAATACCGTTTCCACGATCGGTGGAATGTACGTGGCGAATGGGAGCGATTTAAAAACGTTGGTGAAAGCGATGTGGATTTGGTCTCAGTCAATATAGTATTTCGATTTTGAAGGCCGACTTATGCCTGAAACCCACACCACTTCGCATGGCATGGCCCCAACTATGGGGATGCGATCAAGGCCAGGAGCATGATCGAGATATCAAGAGTCAGTCACATCGGAATCCGGGTGGCGGACTTGGCGCGCTCGCAAGAATTTTATCGTCGATTCGGTTTCGAGTTAGTGGCGCAGGGCGAGGCCGACTACGTAGCTATCCTTAAGAGCTCGCGTGGTATTGAAATAAATCTCATCGTTAATGCTAATGGTGACAACGATGGGAATAATATTCTAATGGATATATCCCCGAAGTACCCCGGCTACACACATGTAGCCCTAGAGATTTCGTCTATTGATCAGACCGTAAAGGCGCTTGAGGATAGCGGTATTCCTATTAGCGGTGGCCCTATGCGGCTTGGCGAAGGCATGTCGTTATTTATCCGTGACCCCGACCGCAACGTCATCGAACTGCGGGAAACGATATCCAGCTAGGTGGTCTACTCATTCTTCTGATCTCTCGGCGATACGATTTCAGTGCGTGGGCAATCCCCCCTATAATGCTGTGATCGAGCCACGGGGAGGGTAGGCATGAGAAGAGCGCTGCCGGTTATATTACTCGCGGCATTTGTTGTGAGTGGTTGTGCCGTCAATCCGGTTACGGGCAAGAAGGAACTGAGCCTGATTTCCGAGGAGCAAGAGCTCAGCATCGGAAAGCAGCAGTATTCACCGATACGCCAATCGCAGGGTGGTGATTATTCTGTTGATCCACGGATACAGACCTATGTGAACAGTGTGGGCCAACGTTTGGCGGCAGTAAGCGATCGTAGATTGCCGTATGAATTTAGGGTACTCAACAATTCTGTACCGAACGCGTGGGCATTGCCCGGTGGCAAGATTGCTATCAACCGTGGGTTGCTGACTGAGCTCGAGAGTGAAGCTGAGTTGGCGGCGGTGCTCGGTCATGAGATTGTACACGCTGCGGCAAAGCACGGCGCCAAAGGCATGCAACGCGGCATGTTGCTCCAGGGTGCGGTACTGGCCGCTGCCGTCGCCACCCGAGAAAAACGTTATGCAAACCTTGCACAGATGGGCGCGTCTATCGGTGCGCAGCTAATTAATCAGAAACATGGCCGCGATGCGGAACGTCAATCGGATCATTACGGCATGATTTATATGTCCCGCGCCGGCTACGACCCGCAGGGGGCGGTCGATCTGCAAAGGACTTTTGTCAGACTTTCCGAGAGTCGCCAGCAAGATTGGTTGAGTGGGCTTTTCGCTGGTCACCCACCTTCGCAGGAGCGGGTGGAGAATAACGCACGCGATGCGGCTGCGCTGCCCAAGGGTGGTGAAGTAGGGCGGGAGCGCTACCGGTTAAACATAACGCGTTTAGTAAAGAGCAAGCCCGCCTACGAAACCTATGAAAAGGCGCAAAAGGCATTGTCAGATGGTGATATTTCGCAGGCAAAGTCGTTGGTGCGAAAAGCCATCGCCGTGGAGCCACGCGAGGGGCACTTTCATTCGTTGCTTGGCGACATAGAACTACGTAACAAACGTTTCAGCACCGCCCGACGGCGTTATGACAAGGCCATTAGCTTAAACGGCAATTTCTTTTACTATTACCTCCAAAGAGGCCTAGTTAACGAACGACTCAAGGCTAACAGCGCCGCCCAGCGCGACTTAACGCGTAGCGTCGAGTTGTTACCAACCGCCGATGCGTTTAATGCATTGGGCAATATCGCGAGAGCGGGGCATCAATACGGCACGGCCAAACAGTATTATGCGAAAGCAGCTCGCCATCAGAGTGCAGCCGGTAAGGAGGCGTTTGGGGCGTTGGTTGAATTGGATATCTCCGACAACCCAGGCAAATACATTAAGATCCGTACTGGCGTGAACGATGCTGGCAGTCTCATCGCTGAAATTAGCAACACTACCCCGCGCGATGTAACCGGACTAGTGCTCACGTTACAGTATCCTGACCCAGCTGGACAAATGCGACAGGTTAACCGCGCCCTACAGGGCCAGCTAGGAGCGGGGCAAAAAGAACGCATCAATCTAGGGATCGCCGTAAGCCGTGCCCAAGCCGGGCAAGTTCGAAGCGGTATCGTCGCGGCCCGTATTGCACCATAGGCTGTTGACTTAATGTGGGTAAGGGCGATTGCCGCGTCGGCAGTTCTACTAACCGCGATAGTTTGGTCGAATGTAGGTTGGACGCGCGATTTCTTATCCAAGCTAGAAGAAGGCGTTGCTCGTGAAATTAATTTAGCAAGAACCGATCCTGGTCAGTACGCCTCTTTTCTTGAGGAATGGAGTCAATACTACAACGATAAGGAAATCGAACGTGCCGGCCAACCAACAATCATTACTCAAGAAGGGGTTTCGGCGGTAAAGGAAGCGATTCGATACCTACGTGTGGCCAGTTCCTTGCCTTTACTTAAGATCTCAATCGGCATGTCGTTGGCTGCCAAAGACCATGTCAAAGAACTCGGTCCAGCCGGGAAATTGGGACACAAGGGGTTGACTAGCAGTTGGCCCACAGATCGCGTAAGTCGTTACGGGAAGTGGAAGGAGGCCTTAGGAGAGGCCATTTACTATGGTCGAGACGATGCGCGGGAAGTAGTGATGGCGCTAATCATTGACGACGGTGTGCCTAGCCGTGGTCATCGACATCACATCTTCGATCCCGCTTTTCGCATTGTGGGCGTCGCTTGTGGTCCCCACGCGACCTATGAATCAATGTGTGTAATTACCTTCGCGGGCAGCTATATAGAGCGCACCCAGGGACAGTAAGGGTTAATAGTGCTCGTCTGGGTATCGGGCTGAGCGCTAGATTTAGTTGCTCAAAGAGTGGCGTAAGCGACGTTTTTCGGGTTCGATCTAACCTGGCTCACCCTTTAAGTATTTGTTTGTTAAAGATTTTTCCTATACCCCGACACTCTGTGGCATGCGAATTGCAGCCATACCAAGACACTGACCGAAAGGGTGCCTTAGTGATGAAAAACGTTCTCAAGCGGGATGGAACCAGTCTGGAACGACCCGGCGCCGTCGATGATCTCTACAGCGACGCTTCGTCGCCGACGTTGATTAAGCCGCTGCCCGACAAGGCGGAAACGATAGAAACAGTCGTGCCCATGAGCCGGCGGCTACGGGCGCTGTTCGAAAGGATGCGTAATCCGGGGCACGATCCTTACCGCTACCTTCTGATGCTGCGATTCGTGCTTCTCAATTTAGTGGCTTTTGCGCTCTTAGGCGTCGCTTATGTTCATGGCCTTGTCGATATGGTCGTCGCCGCCGATCGCACGTACTTGTCTGTGATTATTGGTTTCGTGTTCTTGTTGGGGCTTGGCCTTTGCGGGCGCAAGGTCTGGCAAACGAGCCAAGAGCTTAATCGGGTGCGGCGACCCGGTATGGTGGCTCGATCCAGCGTCGTGCGAGATCTGGAGCGATTGCGCACACGCGACCCGGAAGGTCGCGGAAATCTCATCGGTGCTTTGCGCTTGACGCTTTCGCATCGCATCTCGATTGTGCGCCACATTGCTAACAGTCTGGTACTGCTCGGGCTTATCGGTACCGTGCTCGGTTTTATCATCGCGCTGTCTGGTGTCGATGCAGAGCGTGCCTCAGACATCAACGCGATCACACCGATGATCTCTACCTTGATAAGTGGCATGTCGACGGCGCTTTATACAACGTTGGTGGGCGCCATCCTGAACGTATGGCTCATGGCCAACCATCAGCTGTTGGCAAGCGGTACGGTTAAACTAATCGCCTCGCTAATGGAATCGGCGGACACGCATGCGCGAAATTGATTTCTTTGATGATGAGAGTGGCGCTACCGTATTTCGCGACGTCATCATGTTAGCGTTGGCCGGATTCGTCATGCTGGTGTTGCTGTTGCTACCTCATATAAATCCTCGGGCAACCCAACAAGATCCGGCCCCTACTCCAGGCAATGTAATGGTCGAGCTTCGTTGGCCGGATGAGTTGAACGCCGACGTTGACCTCTGGGTGCAGGCGCCAGGCGATGCACCAGTTGGCTATTCAAATCAGGGCAGCGCCATCTTTAATCTGTTGCGCGATGACCTCGGCCACATTAACGACGTCACCGAGCTCAATTACGAGATGTCGTACAGTCGCGGTGTGCCGGCGGGAGAATATACGGTCAATCTTCATCTCTACAGAAATCTGGCCAACGTCTATCCAATTCCGGCTATCGTGGCGGTAAGCGTGAAGAATTCACCAAGTATGCCCGCTGAGCAAATCCTGTCGACCAAACTTGATATGTCCCATGAAGATGAAGAGCTCACGGCCTTTAGATTCAAGCTTGATAAAGAAGGGCGTCTAGTAAGTGGTAGTGTCCACAATCTGCCGCAGCCGTTACGGGCAGCAGCGAGGCGATGAACTACGTTTTCTATCTATTTGTCGTGTCGGTGGGACTGATAACGGCGCTTGCTGCGATCAGCATCTGGTCCCCACGCCCACTCTGGGTGAAAGTCGGCGCATTGACGATAGCCGCTCTGCTTTTGCCTGCTGCTTATGTCAGTTTGGTAGAGTTGTTGAGCCGCCCAAAGCCGATCGCGCTCGAATGGGGGCACGGTGATCTATCCGAGGCGGTGGTATTACATGCTGACTGGCGAGAGGGTGAGAGCATTTACCTGTGGCTCAGGGTTCCCGGGATTGATGATCCGCGTGCATACGTGCTTCCTTGGGATCAAAAACAGGCCGAACAGCTGTTTGCCGCTCAGCGGGAGGCGGAGTCACGGCGGACCGAAGTGCATGTTGAACGTCCCTTTGGTCGTGGCGAGGAGGAGAGTCAGCAACCAGTGTTTTATGCTGTACCGCAGCCAGCCCCACCACCCAAGGTGAGGCCGGTCAACAATACCTTCATCTACCAACCGTGATGTCGCCGGGCCGACCAGCCCGAATAAAATAGATTAGGACTGGATGTGCGTCAGAGACTTGACCGGGTTTTCTGGAACCAGAGGTTTACCGCAGGCGTCTCGATAGTGCGTACTAAAGAAGTTGTACATAGTCCGCAGGCAACGCATGGCCCGGTTAGCATAGGCTTTGCCATGTTCCTGGCAGAGATCCTGGTGGCGTTCAGTGACCATGTCTTCCGAAATCTCTAACAGCGTCTTTTTCTGCCAGTCCGCAAAACACGCTTCCATCATCTGTTTGTAGTTGTCAATCGTGCGGGCCTTGAGGCCCCTACGAGCCTGCAGAAATTCGTTGAACGCACCCCTTAGCGTATTCACCGCAGTATGGTCCTGCGGTTGTGGTTCAAACTCGATCGTATAGGAGTTCAGTTCTGCCTCGGCGTTTTCGGTGTTCGTGTCCATATCAGGTGCGGCATCGCCGTTGGCGCGCTCTTGCTCTGCAAACTCCAACATAATTTCCTCTTGTGCGGCACCCGCATCGTCGGTCAGCCCATTGAGTTGACAATCATTTGCTTCAAGGGCTTGCCACAGCTCACTACTAGGCCCATCCAGCACTTCGCGCAGCTCTTCGGCTAGCGCGTTGAATGCTAGCAGGTCGCCCTTTTGGTGGTAAGTTTGCAGCAGTTTGAGCTTCAATTCTTGGCGCGCCGGATCCGCGACAAGCGCTTCTTTCAATGTTGTCTCGGCGTGATCGTAGCTACCGGCGGACAGATAAACATCCGCTTCGGCGATCGGATCTAACGCCTCTGACGAGACGGTTGCGATGCCGCCATCGAGGATCTCGCTGCGACGACGGGATAACCCGCTGCGTCTGTCGGCGGCAACCGGAATGGATCTTTTCCGACGGTCGCTGTTGGCGCGCCTACCTTGCCGGCGACGATGCGCGTCAGCACGTCTACTACCGTTACCGTCGGTGTGAGTTTCATCTTCTGACGCATTTGTTGACACGGCGACCTTAGGAGCGGGCGCTCTTTTTTGGGATTGAAGCGTGATGTTGTGCCGGCGGAGATCGACGACGAGAACGACAAGCCCACCTGCGATAAGCACGAATCCACCTATCAAGATAGCAACCAACCCTAATACCCACCGTGGGTGTTCACGTATGAACGCGGTTGCCACGTTTAGCATCCCTTGTACCTTTGGGGCAGCCGCCAGAGGGGCTTGCTGCGCCCGTCTTGTCTGTTGCATAGTGCCCGCCTTAGCCTCAGGAGCTACTGCTCGTGCCTCATCCCTCGATATCTGGGGCTGAGCCTGTACTAACGGTGGCTGTGTTTTGGCAGTCATTTGTTCTGCGACTCGGTGCATGGTCTCGGTTTCGACCGGCGGGTTTACAACTTCGGTACTGTCCCCGAGTTCGTCGAGTTTATTCGATGATGTGGCTGTGCTTTGCTCGGTCGTGGTCACTGGGCTGTCTTGTCCACGTGGCGCTATCTCAACGAGAACGCGCGGCGGGGACAAAACTGCCGGCGCCGAAGTTGGTTCGGGTGCCGCGGCGCCTGGTTGTTGTGCAGCAGCGAAGGGTTGTTCAGGTTGGGGTATAAATTCGGGTTTGAGCTCGTCAACTCCGGTCGACACTTTTTGCTGCCCCTTAGCTGCATTCGTCACCGTGTTGGCGGGATCGACAAGCGCCGAGAAATCGTGGACCAGGTATCCTCCCGACCACACCGCATGTAACGTGAACTGCAAGATGGGCTCGCTAAGCGATTCTTCCGAACCGAGTCGTAGAGCATAGTGGCCGTCCGCTCGTTTCGCGACGGTAACTTTGATCTCGGGTTGGTTTTCGAGTTCGGCGGCACCAAAGTGGGCCAGGGGCGCGACGCTGGGGAGCAGGCTCTCGATCTCGTCTTCAGTGATGGAGAGCAATTCGATCTCGGCCTCGAGCGGTGCGTGCAAGCGGGAATAGACAAAAAGTTTCCCCACCTCGAGGGCGTGGGCAACAGTGGGCATGAGCACCATCATGGTGCCGATCACCAGAGCCTTCAGCGCTCGCTGGATCCCGCTCTTCTGTCGGTGCATGTTCTGGTCCTGCCTTTGCCCGTGTTTCCGACCCACATGGGCATCCATTGCCGCGGGAGGCCGTATCAGCCCTTTTTTGCGGGTGCGACCACTGCCGTCCGTATGACCGCTGACATATAAAAAGCGTTACTTTTTAGGTACTTGCCTAACAGTCCGCGATTAGGCGGCCGCAACCGGCGAATATGGGTTGCAAGTACTGTGCCGCCCCCGCGAGTCCTGGGGGGCATAAACCCCGGCGATTCGTGGGGTGGCCAAACGGGTCGATGGGTCTTCTAATGCCGCATCCACCAGCGCCAGAATGCTAGCCGGTAGGACGACCCCCCCATGCCCACGCTGGTGATGTCGGCACCGAAGATTTTTCCGCCATCGGTGATCGGTGTCATGTCGCCATAGCCGACGGTGGTCAAGGATGCCGCGCCCCGCCACATCGTGGCCGGTATACGGCCGAACGCCTCGGGCTGTGCATGGTGTTCGAAGAGATAAATGACGCTTGCAGCCAAAATGAGAAATGACAAACAAAATAAAAAGGGCAGCGCAGAAAGAATGCGCTTCTTCCTTTAGTACTGAAAATTAAACCCCGATCCTGCTAGTGTTGTCCTTGGGTGACGCTACTTCGGCGAGTAGGTTCTTTTGCCTAATGTCTTTTGCATCCGTTATGTTCCGGCTGGGGCGGTTCCGTCGTAGGGCTATCGACCATTGTTGGGTAAACTTTATGTGCTCAACTGCGATTCGCAGGTTGCTTCAAGGCTGGTAGCGTAACGATATGCAATGGTGGATGATCCTTGCGACCGGATTCCTGCTGTTGGGTATAGGTGGGATTCTTACCGGTATTCGACTCTCCAAAAGAAGCGAGAGGATGTTCAAAACAGAGCTGCGACATACTGACGACGAACTGCATGCGGACAAGGCCGAGTATCCCCATGATACCGAAGCACAGGCTACGAAAACCCTAAGCCGCAAACACTGAAGATGCGCAAACCTGGATCCATGCGTGGGCTAGAAGAACTCGGGCGCGTGCGACTTAGCCCGAATTTCTACATGCGTGATTTCCTCTATTCTGAAATCGCTAACTTCTATGCCATCCCCAACATTCCGGAATATCCCGATATCGCTATTGCCACGGGAACACCACTATGTGAGGAATTACTCGAGCCATTACAGGCAACCTTTGGCCGTATTACGGTTCGTTCCGGCTATCGTGCGGTAGCGGTGACTGCGTTCGGCAACAAGCGGGGAGAAGGCGCTAGCATCGAGGCCAATGCCGCTTACCATGTCTGGGATCTACGAGATTCCGAAGGGTGCCTAGGCGCAGCCGCCTGTATCGTGATTCCTTGGTTTGCCGATCGCTACGAGGAGGGGGCTGACTGGCGTGAACTCGCCTGGTGGATTCATGATCATCTGCCTTATTCGCACCTTCAATTCTTCCCCAAGCTCTGCGCCTTCAACATTCAGTGGCATGAGCGGCCGGTGCGAAGGATCGACAGTTTCGTCGCTCCCAAAGGCTGTCTCACTAGGCCCGGTATGCCGAATCATGAAGGTAGCCATTCGACGTGGTATCGAGGGTTCCCGACCCTATCGGGTACCTAGGTTCTACCTTCCGAAGTCACCAGATCAATCCAGCGCGGTTGAAGAGCCATGGATTTTTTCGGCATCTGCACGGTTCCAGTAGCGGTTGGGATTGTCTTTATCATCTATATATTTGGAACGGCTACCCCAGATTTCCTGGATATGGATAGTCGGTTCTTCGTTACAATGTACTGCAAATACGGTGTCGAAAACCTTATCTAGAATCTCAGAGTTTGGCGGGATGGAGAATGTGATCTCAACCGCTGACGTGTTTTGCATCGTGTCCTCGAGGCCCGCATGCGATCCTTCGAGCGCGTGAAAGCGCTGATAACCGGGCGCCGTTATGTAGAGACATTTATCGTAAGCCCCCTGTTTCAACGAGATCTTCTCGTTAAGTGCATCGATCACGGGGTCAACACCATCGATTGGTGTCTGGATCTTGACCAGCCACTCCCGGGCAAGTTGGGTGGACTCGGTTTCGAAACTGTCAAGACTATGTCGGTTTTGCATATCTATCTCCGTCTGTTTCGTTCCCCTAAGTAAGGAACGCCCGTTGTAGCGCCTTCACATCGACACCGAGGAGTTTCTTGATACCTCGATGGCCCGTATCGGTTACGTGAACCTCGCGGCTGTTAGGTCGTTTGCGTAGCCAGCCCTTATTTACGAGCGTGTCTGTCATGGCCTGACCAAGACTGCCACCGAGATGGGGTTTGCGTTCGCTCCAGTCGAGACACTGGCGGGCGAACAAGCGTCGACCCTTACGAATCTCGACAAGATCGATATCGAGATCCCTAAAAAAGTGTCTGCCTGTGGGAGAAACGAGGAAGTCATCATCACCAACGGGCTTAATCACATCATGCTCCCGCAGTGCTTCTGTCAATGCCATGCCCACGTAACCCGCGAGGTGGCCATAGCAAGTTCTAGCGAAACAGATATCGTCTTTCCGTTTGGCGGCGGGTTTGGCCTTTGTACTGGGTGCAATACCGGCGAGCGCTTCGATTGCATCGGCGATATCGGGCGATGCGAGACGATAGAAATGGTGTCGGCCTTGCGGCAGGATATCGAGTAAGCCGGCACCGTCGAGTTTGCTCAGGTGAAAACTAGCCGTTTGCGGTGTTACTCCTGCCCCGTGCGCAAGCTCTCGTGCGGTTAGGGCGCGGCCATCAAGGAGAGCGGCCACGATCGTGGCCCGGGTCTGATCCCCGAGCAAGGTGCCAATAACGGCGATATCGGTAGCTGCTAGCATAATATGATGATTATCGATCTGTTATCATAGATCGATAATCATCGATCTATGCTTGTATGTCAACTGGCGTGCGTGCCAGCGACGCGCGTAGGCTTCGGGCGAGGTTGCCGCGCCGAGTAAGCGCGATATTTTTCAAACCCAGCCAGGCGGTGAGTCTATATAATTCTTGCGCGAGCGCCTGCGATACGTGTTCCCTGTCAATGGCAACTTCGCCGTGGACGGCGAGAACGCATAGGGTCTGGCTCGATCGATCGACCTTAAGGTCTGTACGCGCTACCAGCCGTTCATTAAGCAGAAACGGCAAGACATAATAGCCATGTTTGCGTTTTTCGGCCGGCGTATAGATTTCAAGCCGATAGCGAAAGTCGAATAGCTTTTCCGTGCGTGAACGTTCCCATATCAGTGGGTCAAACGGGGACAGGAGCGCCGACCCAGGCACACGGCGCGGTATCCGGGCATGCGGATCAAGATAGGCGCACCCGCGCCAACTATCCACCTGTACCGATAGGAGGTCTCCATTCTCCACAAGCTCAGCAACGCACTGTTTGCTGTTGGTCGTAGGTAGGCGAAAGTAGTCGCGTAGATCTGCCTCGGTTGCAACACCAAGGGCGCGGGCGGCGAGTCGCACCAATTCGCGTTGAGCTTCCGGTTCAGTCGGTGTGGGTAGTGCAATGATGTCCGGCGGTAATACCCGCTCAGTCAGGTCGTACACTCGCTCGAAACGGCGGCGCGTATAAGCGGTGATCTCACCGGACCAAAACAAGTACTCGAGTGCAATCTTACCATCGCCCCAACTCCACGAACCACCTGATCGACCTCGGTTGCTGAGCTCCCGGGCACTCAATGGACCCCGATCTCGAATCTCATCCAGAACGGAATCGATGTAACGACGTTGGCACCGTACTGCCCTCACCACATGGCCATAGACACCTTCCAGTTCTCTAGCCCGCGCCATCCGCCAACGCAATAGTGGGTGCAGTGCGAGCGGCAGTAAGGAGGCCTCGTGGCCCCAGTACTCGAAAAGTTCACGCCGATGCGGGTCGAACGCCTTGGTGTTAAATGTCGCGATATTGTAAGCACCGACGCGTGAGAAAGCCGGTAAATAGTGCGACCGCACCAACACGTTGATAGAGTCGATCTGGAGTAGGCTCATTCGTTCAATCGCTTTTCTAACTCGCGGCCAGGTGGCTCGAGTTTGTGAGCGCTGTTCGCCAAAGCCCTGTGCGGCGAGGGTGATGCGGCGCGCTTCAGCCAAACTGATGTGATTTGCTGCCAACTCTCCTTCCCTCGAATTGACTCGTAAGTTTACGGTTTTTTTCCGGTTACTGCCGACCTCGTAATGCTCAAGACGACAAATACCAAGAGCAGCATCGCTGCATAACCCAACAACACGGTAGCCATGGTCTCCGGTGTCAAGCCTTCAAGACCAGCGATCACCCACGAAGCAATCGCAAGCGAGCCCGAAAATGCAAGACGGCCAGCCAAGCTCTGCATTGATAGATAGGTGGCGCGGATGTTAGTGGAAAGACGCGCGTGAATCACGCCGTGTATGATCGGTCTTGATAACGCGTCCGGTATGCTACGAAGCAGCATTAGGGAAATCACGATTGGGTGTAGTAACAGCGCCATCCCAACGATGATGATGCCTTCCAGCAACAAGCTAGCCAGCAAGGTGCCGACAACGCCAAACTGGTCTCTCGCCCTGACGGCTTGGCGGCTCGCCCATGCCGAGAGCAACATCGCCAGTGCAACTACGACACCGGAGACTAGCGGTGTGACCGCAAACTCAGCTGCCGGCAACTCGAATAGAAATTTCAAGTAAGGCTGCAGAAACTCATAGGGCACGTGAATGAAGACCGTCATTGCGCTCGAAAAGGCAAAAAGCCAGAGTAGAGTGCGATCGCCAAGTCGGCCCACTGTCGCGATCAACTGCCGACCCGGTGTGTAGGCATGTTTCGTTGCAACTAATGGCTCCGTAAATTGCCAGGCAATTAGAAAGCCGACCGAGGTAGCAACTGCAGTGAGCACGTAGGCAATGCGTAGATCGAACCCAGCCAATGCGCCACCGATCAACGCCGACCCGCCCAGGGCAAGAAATCCATAACTGCGGGCGCGGCCTTCAAAGTGGACGAATTCCTCGGCACGGCCAAGGGCTGCTAACGAATCGTAGAGCAGGGCGCTGTCACTGCCGGAGCGGAACGCCATGCTCACTGCCAACAACAGTTGTGCCGCTAAGAAAGGTAAAAACGAGTGGCTAACTGCAAACACCAGGCAACCGGCGGTGGCTGAGGCCATAGAGATCAACAGGGTCAGACGCCGCCCCAAACGGTCGGAAAAGTAACCGGATGGCACTTCAAACGCGACCACACCAAGGTAATAGACCGCCTCCAGCAACAAGGCCTGCTTGGCCGGCACCGCCGATAGGAGGTATAGGAAAAAGACCGGAAACCAGAAGAACAGGTTCTGAGTAACCTCATAGACAAGGTAGAGGCGGAGATTGCGCTCCATAGGCTAGCCAGGCCGGTTAAATTGGTCTTTGTCGTCTGTGCATTAGGGCAGTATGCCAGGCGGGTAGGTAGCCTAGTCCGATGGTCGGGTCTTACCTAGCACCCATGCCTGAAATGTGGTATATTTTAATTGACTGCACGGCCGCGGTTTATGAATGTAGGTCTTTTCGGAAAATCCCTCTCAAGGTTCGCCCGTAATCTCCCTTTTGTAATCTGCACGTAAGGTCATTTCGATTAATTTATTTGAGGATCATTAAGTTATGCGTACGGGAACTGTAAAGTGGTTCAGTGAATCCAAAGGATTTGGTTTTATCACGCCGCAGGATGGCGGCAAGGACGTTTTTGTCCACCACTCCGCAATTACGGGCACAGGTTTTAAGTCCCTGGTTGAGGGGCAACGTGTTAGCTTTGATGTCAAAGAGGGGCCGAAGGGGTTGCAAGCGGTCGACGTGACTGCCAGCGGCTAACGTTCAGCGTCAGGAGATTTGACATGGAAACCCCGCCAATCGGCGGGGTTTCTTTTTTCGCCACCGTAGATCAAACACTACCGGAGCTTGCTTTAAGTGACTGAACCCGAAGTTCGGTGTTGATTAGCCACTTGCGTATACGATTGGAGTCACCAAACTTACTTAGTTTGCCCCACGAGTTGAGGAGGATGATAACGAGAGGGCGGTTAGCGATCGTGGTACGCATGAGCAAGCAGTTACCGGCAGCAGCGGTGTATCCAGTTTTACTCAGCTCAATATCCCATGAGTCTCGATGCACGAGCCGGTTCGTGTTTCGAAAGCCGATCAGCTTGCTATCCTCCCAATCGGTAGCGATTACTTTTCGGCTGGTCGTTAAAACTCGAAGCAACCGGTAATCACGGGCAGCGGCAATAAGTTTCGCGAGATCACTTGCGGTGGATATGTTTCCACTGTGTAAGCCAGAGGAATCAGCGAACCGGCTGTTAGTCATCCCTAGTTCTCGAGCTTTCGCATTCATCGCCGCAATCATTGCATCGCGACCACCTGGGTAGGTGCGGGCGAGGGCTGCCGCAGCCCGATTGTCAGAAGCAGCCAGGGCCACATGCAGCATGTCGAGACGAGTCAAAACAGTTCCGTAGTGTAGGCGTGATTTGCTGCCCCTTAGGCGATCTCGGTCTGCCTGTATGATCTCTATCTTTTCCGCCAAGGATAGATTGGCGTCGAGTATCACAAGCGCGGTCATAAGCTTAGTGAGCGAGGCGATAGGTCGGGGTTCGTCCGCGTTGCGTTTATGAAGCGTTACGCCCTCACGCTCATCTATAATCAACGACACCGAAGAACGCAGAAAAAGCTTGTTTGGATTGCCGTGGCGTGCAATTAGCAGCGCCGGCACTATCTGCGTGGGTTGTTCGGCTGAGCTGGCGGTGGGTTTTTGTGCGAAGGCCGGTATTCGGGTAAGCGTGATGGCGATGACAACAATGCTTGTGATTTCTTTAATCGCTACTGACATGCCTATGGATCGCTCCTTGTGGCGAATAGTAATAACAATGGTCTGAATTATCAAAGTGGCTGCTGTATAGCCCAGTATCGCTCCAGCCAGACGTAGAAAGTCGACATAGGACAGGGTGATCCCTGACCTTGCTGCCGTGGGCTTCAGAGCGCCTACCCCATGGCAGCCAGGCTCTCCCACCGATCATTAATCCCGGTACTGGCTTGGGCATGTCCAAGGTGTCCCGAACGGGCGAAGCCATAATCCTATGATTTTCATAGTATTTCTCACGGTGCGCGAAAGCGACCGCAGTTGTCGATCAAGTTCTTCTCCCCGATTCGCGACCGGACGTCTATATTTATACCTATCAGTAACGGTAGAGAAGTGGAGCGATGATGACGGAGAAATCTGCTACGAAAGACAAAGAAAAAAAACGACGAGGGGGCGCCAGACGCGTAAAAACAGAACGCCGCGATAAAGCACGCTGGGACCCTAAGGAAGAGGACCGTCGGGAGGGGTTTGGTCGCCGCAAACAGGACAAGGCGTGGGATCGTATCAACTCAAAATTCGATAAACCGTAGCCTGCAAGAGCCTGGCGCGGTTGCCGATGTAGGCGTTGACTAGTTGTCGTTGTCTTGGAACTTGATACGCCAGTGCGCGCCATCGCAAAAAGGCTTGTTTTTCGATGCACCGCATCGGCATAGCGTGTAATGCTCAGTGGAGGCGCCCTCGCCCCACGACACATCTTTCAAGTCGATCCCGCCTGTTACACGGTAGGGGCCGTTGTTGCACACATAGATAGCGGGATCACGCTCTACATCTCGATGCTCGACAGATTCGATCGAATAGCTCAGTGCACCCGACGGGCATCGCCTAACCGTCTCAATGATTGCATCGACATCGGCGCCGTCCGGATCAATCCAGGGTTCTACCCCCAGACGCCACACCGAACTTAGGCCATCGGTACACGCGCCAGCATGCGCACAGATGGCGCGATTGTCGTGAATCGCAATCTTCTCTCCACGATACGTAGTGCGCGTATCATTCCTGCTATCCGATAGATTCGTGCCTGAGAAGCCGTTCTTAGCATGGGTGCCATCGCAAAACGGCTTGTTCTTTGAGCCACCGCAACGACACAGAGCAATCGTTTCTTTGGTGTCCAATTGCTCCCCTTTGGAATTATTCAGGGTAGCTAGATTCTTGACGAGATATGGGCCGTTTTCGGCCATTTCGATTGCAACTAGATTTTGCGCCTTATCCATGCCATGTACCTCCACCGAAATAAAATGGCAATGTGTCTTCGATTTCCACCGTCGCTGCGAACGTTGAACCGGCTAAGGATACAAGAAACAGCACTATATCACACGGTCACGGCCGGTAGGCATCTCCCTAGCACCTTTTAGCATCATTGCTATGCTTTCAATAATTCGGCTTGTACGGCTGATTTGTGATGGTTGACCCCAAGCTACTGAAAAATCTTATACCGCTGCACAATCTAACGGCGGGTAATCTCGAACGACTTGCCAAGCGATTACGAGTGGAAGAGCTGCCCACGGGAAGGGTTATCTTCAATGAAGGTGACACCGATAACGATGCGGTTTATCTACTAGAAGGTGGTGTCGAACTGTCCTCGCACGAAACGACAATGAAACGCTTGGTTCAGGGTGGTACCGAGGAAGCGTCCTACGCCCTAGCGCCGACGCGCCCGCGCCCGTTGACGGCAAAGACAACGACAAAGACGAAAATCGTCCGCATCGATAACCGCAAACTTGACCGTGCCGTCGTTCTCGATGAAATGACGAGCACCGTAACCAACATTTATGGTGTGGCGGGTAATGAGTTCGGTGGCGACACGGTGTGGTTGGAACAGATGCTTGGTGACAAGATCTTTAGCATGCTGCCAAGTGAAAAGATCGCCCCCCTGATGCTGAAGATGCAACCGCTGTCGGTTAAGTCTGGACAT
The DNA here is from genome assembly GCA_029861845.1 of Gammaproteobacteria bacterium. Classification (GTDB taxonomy): domain Bacteria; phylum Pseudomonadota; class Gammaproteobacteria; order Acidiferrobacterales; family SPGG2; genus SPGG2. The sequence continues at coordinate 64,407 of JAOTYM010000003.1, forward strand.
ATCGTATTTAAGCAGGGCGACCCCGGCGATTATTACTACGTGGTAAAAAAGGGACGATTCAACGTCTCGCGTAAGGAAAAGGATGGTAAGGTCAAAATTCTTGCAGAACTGGGACCCGGTAGCGTTTTCGGTGAACAGTCGCTGATTTCTGGTGATACGCAGGACGCCAGTATTATTGCCATGGGGCCAGGCACCTTGATGCGTTTGTCGAAAGCCGATTTTGAGGATCTGCTGAAGAAACCTCTGCTGAGATACGTTGAAGATAGGGAGGCACGAAAGATGGTTAAGGGGGGCGCCGGTCTCCTGGATGTTCGGGCTAGCCACGAATACAAGACTGGTGCGCTGAAAGGCAGCGAAAACTTTCCTATCAACCAGTTACGCGACAGAGCTAACGAGCTCGAGCTTCGCCGCAGATATGTCCTGTGTTGTAAGACGGGCGTTCAAAGCGAGGTTGCGGCTTTTCTGCTAAGGCAGCGTGGATTCGAAGTATTCGTTCTTAAAGGGGGATTGCAAGCTATTCCCAGGAAGGGCTAAGAGCGCGTATAGTGGGCGTCGGAGATAGCGATGGTGCCTTGATGCAAGCCAAAATAATATCGATAACAAGCCGCATTGGGTGTTCACGCCGACGAAGAGTCAGGCGCATCTACCCAGATCGGCGTATGGCGATGCGAGAAGAGCTAGTACCACGCCGCGCCGGTCGGCGTCGCCAAGACGAGCGCTAGTACTGTCCCATCTATCAATCGACCCCGGATCCTTGCGATGAATGAGGTGCCCGAGATCCCACTTCGGGTAACGACTAACCGCAAGCTTGCTGACGAGTGGGCATTAGTTCTTGTGGCGGAGGGTTTGTCGCCCAGCGTGTGGGAAGGAACACAGGGCGTTATTGTCGGTGTGCCACCAGAAGAGGTTGAACAGGCCACAAACGCTTTGTTGGCTTATGAGAGCGAGAATCCCGCGGCACCGCCAGTGCCCACCGAATGGAGGGGTTCGGCGCCGTTGTACGCAGCACTCGTTTTTTCGATATTGCTTCTCGATTTTTTCTTCATTACCGACGTTTGGGGTTCCAAAGTTCGTTGGATCGAAATCGGTGCTGCGGATGCAGCGCTAATTACGCGAGGCGAATGGTGGCGCACGATTACCGCGCTGACATTGCATGCTGATCTCAAGCACGTTTTGGGCAATGTCATTGCCGGTGCTATCTTGCTGCATATTGTATGTCGTGCCACGGGTCCCGGGCTTGGCAGTGTTACCGTGCTCGCGGCAGGCGCTGGCGGAAATCTGGTAAATGCATTCTTTTACGGTTCGTCGCACATCTCCATAGGTGCTTCGACTGCCGTGTTCGGTGCGCTAGGCTTAATGGGTGGCATAGGGGTTGTGCGTCGCCGCCGACATGGCGCGCAAGGGCGACAGGTATGGGTGCCGATAGTCGCGGGTTTGGCAATACTCGCCATGCTGGGCACGGCGGGCGAACGGGTGGATCTTTTAGGGCACCTGTTTGGATTCTTGGTCGGTGGCGGGCTAGGTATCGTGGTTGGGATGGTGTTGTCGCAACCACCAGAGGGCCATGTTCAGTGGGTGCTCGCTGGCATGACAATCATGCTAATCGGTGCAGGTTGGGGATTTGCATTGGGCTGAGCAATATAATGCCAAACATCAGGACGTGGCTGGTATTGCTTGGTAATAACCGTTCACCGCCAGCAGTTGGATCGGCGTCTCGAACAGCTCACTAAGGTTCTCGTCCGTCAGTATCTGTTGTTTATCTCCTTGAGCAATAATTTGTCCACGCTTAATCAGTATTACTTGCGTGACTTCGGGTGGGATGTCATGTAAGTGGTGGGTAATAAGAATCACGGTATTACCGTTCTGCATAAGTTTTCGCACGATATTGAGGTATGTGAATGTACCCTTGAGATCAAGACTGGTTGTTGGTTCGTCAAGTACCAGTGTATGGGGTTTGTTAACAAGTGCACGAGCTAGCAGCAATCGGCGCTGTTCGCCGGTCGACATTGCTGCAAATAGTTTGTCCTGAAGACTTTCAATCTCCAGCTGGCTCATAATCTGTTGCGCTTGCTGGATCTGTTCGGGGCTGAAGTCTTGGTATCGGTATGTGCCAACGCTAGAATAATAGCCAGATAACGCGACGTCGATTCCACGCACATGGCCGGCGTATTGATGCTGCAGGTCGTAACTAACTATTCCAAGATGTGAGCGCAAGTCCCATACGTTCCACCTTTCGCGGCCAAGGATACGGACATACGAGCTATCGCTGTAAGTTGGATAGAGCTCTTGTGACAACAACTTTAGTAAAGTTGTTTTGCCTGCCCCGTTGGGACCGATAATAGCGGTGTTGTTGCCTTGGTCGATTTCTAACGATAGATTCTCGAATACTTTCGCGTTGCCACGGTAGACGGTGGCGTTTCTTATTTCTATGATCTTTTCTGTCACAATTGCAGGTGTTTCATTGTCAAAATAAAACTGAAATGGTCAGATACTATTTTCATCGCGGCGGGTCAAGCGCTAGCAGAAAACGGCTTAGGGGCCCTAAATACGTGCGGGACTGCCACCTAATAGATTAGACTTGGGGTTCTTTGGGAGAGGACGCAAAAACATGGAATATCTACACACAATGGTGAGAGTTAAAGACATAGATAAGTCGCTAGATTTTTACTGCGACAAATTAGGGCTAGTTGAAATTAGCCGATACGATAGCGAGCAAGGTAGATTCACATTGATCTTCCTGGCCGCGCCTGGTGATGTCGAACAAGCCAAAGCGAAGCGCGCACCCCTGGTGGAGTTGACCTACAATTGGGACCCTGAGGAATATACAGGGGGTCGAAATTTCGGACATCTTGCCTACCGGGTTGACGACATATACGAGACCTGTCAGCGGCTAATGGGCGGTGGGGTTACGATCAATAGACCGCCGCGTGATGGACGAATGGCGTTTGTAAGATCGCCGGATAACATATCGATTGAACTGCTGCAGCGAGGCGACGCACTTTCACCGCAAGAACCGTGGGCTTCCATGCCTAACACCGGCGAGTGGTGATTTGTAACTGGGAAAGAGCGTAAATGAGCAAGAAAACTCGTACTTCGGTCAAGTCATACCAAAACAACGAATTTCTGAGCAGCACGCATGCGCGAGAATTGCGAATTCTGGCCGAGTACCTAGAGCCGGAAAATCGGTTCGCGCACTATCAAGTAGATGACACGATTGTGTTTTTTGGTTCGGCACGGTATGTCTCGCGTGAACAGGCGGAAGAGGAACTGGAGAACGCCAAGCACGGAGACGGTGATCTTGAGCAGGCCAAGATGCGTCTCGAAACATCACAGTATTATGAGGCGGCCCGAGAGATGGCTCGGCGGCTGACCGATTGGTCGAAAAACCTGGTTGATGATGAGCGACGTTTCGTTGTGTGTACGGGAGGCGGACCGGGGATCATGGAGGCGGCAAACCGCGGGGCGTCTGAAGCAAAGGGGGTCAATGTTGGTCTGACTATCTCGCTGCCGGCGGAGGAGTTGGGCAACTCCTTTATCACTCGCGAACTCTCGCTTCATTTTCACTATTTCTTTATGCGCAAGTTCTGGTTTGCTTACCTAGCGAAAGCCCTGATCGTTTTCCCGGGCGGCTTCGGTACGCTTGACGAGCTGTTCGAACTCCTGACCTTGTTACAGACAAGGAAGATAAGTAAGCACCTGCCCATCGTCTTGTTTGGCACGAAGTACTGGGATGAGATAATCAATTTCGATGCGTTGATTCGCTACGGCAGCATCAGCCCGGATGATCTCAGCTTGTTTCACCGTACGGATTCGGTCGATGAAGCCTGCAAGTTTGTGATCGATCAGCTTAGTCAGTACGCTTTAGAGCAACGAGGAGCCTTTCTCTAATTACATACTAGTTCTGCGGGTAAGTTCCAACCATCGTGAAAATCTACCTTCCTGTCAGAACGACTTCTGCTTTGCGTTGTCCAATGTGTCGAATGGTGTAAGAATCAGGTCCGGTACTAATGGGTATTTTCTCAAAGGAGGATGAGTCAATGAAAGCTCTACTTGCAACGCTAGTCCTAGCTGGGACGTTACTGACAGTGCCGGCTTATGCTTTTCACTGCCCGGCAGATATGGCGAAGATTGATGCTGCATTACAGGCCGGAACTAAGCTGAGCGCAACGCAGTTAGCAGAAGTGCAAAGGCTTCGCGACGAAGGTGAGCGATTACACAAAGCCGGGAACCACGGCGAGTCGGTAAAGGCGTTGGCAGAGGCAATGGACATGCTCGGCATCTAAATATAGTTATCCTTTGTTTGATTTGAGGCCTGGCTTGTCCGGGCCTCGTTTTGTGTGCGCAATAAGAAAGCATGGTGAGTTTCGATACGACAAACATCGCCTGTAGTTCGGCGATCGGGTTAGAATCACGTAGAAAAGCGTTTTGTCGATTTACGTTCGGCTATGGCAGCGAATTCGCATCGTACCGGACGCTCCCAAGGACAGTGTAAACCGAGACATGCAGGGAGACGATATGAACCTACTCTATGAAACTGTCATATTTCTAGGCGCAGCGATGCTTGCGGTACCACTGTTTAGACAGTTTGGTTTCGGTTCTGTGTTGGGATATCTCGCAGCGGGAGTACTGATTGGCCCATGGTGTTTCGGATTGATCGGTGACGTCGAGAGTATTCTGCATTTTGCCGAATTGGGCGTCATCTTGCTGCTGTTTATCATTGGCCTTGAGTTGCAGCCTTCACGCCTTTGGGTGTTGCGCAAATCGATCTTCGGCCTTGGTGCGGCGCAGGTCGTAGTGACGGCGTTGGCATTGGCCCTATGCGCCTATGGATTAGGTCTATCCTCGACAACTTCGGTGATTGTCGGTTTAGGTTTGGCGATGTCCTCGACCGCGTTCGTGTTACAGATGCTGGCGGAAAAGAAACAACTGACAACCGTTCACGGGAGATCTGCCTTCGCTATTCTCTTATTTCAGGACGTGGCATTTATACCCCTATTAGCGGTGATGCCTTTGGTTGGTGTCAGCGAGATGGCCCTACCAGAAACAGGTGAGTTCGTTCAAGCGGTAAAGGTCGCACTCGTGCTGGTCGCTATCTGCTTGGGCGGACATTTCGTATTGCGACACGTATTTCGATTCGTTGCCAGATGGGGTGGCCAGGAGATCTTCACGGCAACTGCCTTGCTGGTAGTGATTGGGGCAGCCCTGTTAATGGATCTGGTCGGCTTGTCGATGGCGCTTGGGTCATTTCTTGCTGGCGTGCTACTGGCAGATTCCGAATACCGTCATGAGCTAGAGGCCAATATTGAGCCGTTCAAAGGGTTACTGCTGGGCTTATTTTTTATCGCGGTAGGGATGTCAGCCAATATCGGCTTGATTGGAGACGCCCCGTTGCAGGTACTGGGCTTGGTGGTGGGCCTTTTGTCGGTCAAGTTTGTGGTGCTCTTCACGGTGGGGAAATTGTTTGGGCACAGCAATGCGTCGGCTAGAAACCTCGCATTTGTCTTGCCCCAGGGCGGTGAATTCGCCTTTGTACTGTTCAGTGCGGCGGTAATTCATCAGGTTCTCGCACGCGATCTTGCCGAACTGTTGATCTTGGTGGTCACGCTGACAATGGCGGCGACGCCATTACTGTTTCTGTTCAATGAGTCAGTTTTGAGACGCTTTCGCCAGCCAGCCGAAGAGTTCGACAAGATGGACGATGTTGATCATGAAGTCATCATCGCCGGGTTCGGCCGCGTGGGACAGATCGTCGGACGTATCTTGCGTGTCAAGAAGATACCGTTTACTGCCTTAGATTCAAGTTCATCTCAGGTAGATTTTGTTCGTCGATTCGGTAACAAGATCTATTATGGCGACCCAACTCGGCTCGATCTGTTGCGTGCTGCACACGCCGATAAAGCCAAGATATTTGTGCTAACCACCGAAGATATTATCTCGTCGGTGAAGACAGCAGAGACGGTGAAGAAACACTTCCCTAACCTTGACATCTATGCGCGAGCCCATGATCGGCGGCACGCCCACCTGTTGATGGATATCGGAGTGAAGTATCTGATCCGTGAAACCTACCTATCCAGCCTCGAGATGGCAGAGCATGTCCTGCGCGGACTCGGGAAGTCAGCAGATGAGGCCAAGAACATTGTGAAGATATTCAAGTGGCATGATGAAGCCACACTGGTGAATCAGCATGCAATCCATCATGACGAATCGAAATTGATTCAATCGGCCAAGGAAGCTGCAAGTGAACTAGAGGAGCTGTTCGAATCAGACACTGAACCTAGTGACATACGCTCAACCGGCGCTTGAGTAATGTTCTTCGCAAGCGTACACAGCCGGCAGCTTGTGGGCCCCTATACTTAAGATTGTACGGTCGGGACCCAGGCGGTTGTGCGCCCAGCAATAGTGGTGTGCGCGACCCTCTCACCGCGGGCGGTAGTAGCGCCGTCGCGCTTGCCCCACCGTTCATGAAATAACCAGTAGCGCGGATAGCAAGTGCTGTCGGCGTTGGCTTCGACTGCGATTTTGATCACCGATCTCAGTGCCCGGCGAAGCCGCCGGGCTTCTTGATGGCATAGCGAATCGGCGCGCCGGCGTGGATCGATACCTGCCTGGTATAGCACTTCATCCGCAATCCAGTTGCCAACCCCGGCGGAGAAACTCTGATCCAAAAGCAGAGACTTAATGATCGCACTACGCCGCTGCAGCATTTTTTCGAAGCTGCGGGTGGTGGGCAGGTTGAGCAATGGATCGAAACCGAGTTTGTTTAAAGGCGATTCATTCAACGGGTCTTGCCGTAGGAGGATACGGCCCAATCGGCGGGCGTTAGTCATGACAAGCTCACCGCCGTCATCGAAGACGAGATGAATCTTTGTGAACCGTGGTGGCCATGCCGGATTATCTGTCTTTGGTCCTGATTTGAGCGGTAACGGGCGTGCAGCCGGGGTGTGAAATGCGCCAGTCATACCAAAATGAAACAAGGGGTGAGGCGGGCGATCGAGCTCGAACCACAAGAATTTACCGTGGCGTCGTACTGCCAATATCTTGTTGGATTTGAGTGCGCGTTGAAATTTGGCGGGGGCGACACCCTGAAAGACAATGGTGTCCCGCGCGCAACGTACCTGGGTCACGGTTCGCCCCCGCGCTACCGTTGCTGCCAGTCTTCGGCCACGTTCTACCTCGGGTAGTTCCGGCATGATGGTCGCTGATACTTAGTCCTCGTTAGCAGTTGCCAACCGGTTGGGCGCGCTTTCCTGTAATAACCACTCCCGCAGAGCCACGACTTTTGCCCGGTCGGCGATGGACTCCGGGCAAACCATGTAGTAAGCAAATTCCACCGGCAGGCTGAGTTCAAACGGGCGTACCAGACGACCACTGGCCAGATCGTCTGCCACCAGGGCGCCACGGGCTAGGGCCACACCATGATTGGCCACGGCCGCTTGGATGAGCATGCTTGAATCGGTAAATACGGGTCCGCGCGTTGGATCCATGCCCTCCACGTTTGCTGCCAGTAACCAGGTACGCCAATCACCATGGTTATCATCATGCAACAGGATGTGTGCCTTAAGATCCTTCGGTTTCTTTAGCGGCGTCGGTCCTCGCAACCGGGCCGGGCTGCAGACAGGGAAGATGTCCTCAGTCATGAGCCGGTTAACCCGAAGACCCGGATATCGGCCGCGACCGTAACGGATACCGACATCGACATCCTCTCTCGCGAAATCGACAAGATCGGCCGATGGGGCGACGCGAACGTCAATCTCCGGGTGGGCGGCGATGAAGCGACCGAGCCGGGGCACCAGCCAACGGGCTGCGAACGAGGGCAATACGGAGATAGTGAGCCTACCGCGACAATCATGATCACTAAGCCGGTTGGTGGCTTCGTATAGTTGATCAAAGATTCGCCGCACTGGTGGTAGGTAGGTTTGCCCCTCGTCGGTCAATGCCAGGGCGCGGTTTAGGCGCCGAAACAGCTTGAGTCCCAGATACATCTCTAGCGATTTGACTTGGTGACTGATGGCGGCCTGGGTGACGTGCAACTCTTCCGCCGCCTTGGTGAAACTCAGGTGGCGGGCCGCGGCCTCGAACGCGCGTACCGCATTGAGGGGTGGAAGTCGACGCGCCATATATTGGTTTCGGATAAAAATAACTAATCTTAGAGTACAAAAATTATCGTTTGTACGACTCCGACTTTACCGCTATTTTTAGCCTATCCACGAGTAGTTGTGGCCAAGTTTTCCAAGAATCCGCGAACCCCTTATTCCCATAAGGAGAATACAGATGAACACAGCCACCTGCAAGCCTGACCATGTGACCTCGGCTGAACGCGCCCTCGGCGGGTTCGGTGACATGGCACGTAACTGGATCCAAAACGGCGTAGCGATCACCTTGGGGTGGTGGGATCGAGCCCGCCAGCGCCACCACCTCCTGCAACTGGATGACCGCCTGCTCAAGGATGTGGGACTGACGCGGGCCGAGGTCGAACGAGAGGCGGCCAAACCGTTTTGGAAGCGCTGATGTTAACAGTGGCGCCGCTCACGGCGCATCGCAGAAAAACCGAGTCGGCCCGCATTGCCGGGGCCGACTTGGCCGATAGTATTGCTACCAGTTGTTTCTTAACTGGCGTAGCTTTAGGAATACGGTCTTGGCATCCAACTCCTCCGGGAGGTCCGGAAACTTTTCGCGCAGCGCCGCTATGACGCTGGGGCTGTGAAGGCGAAAAAACGTGTTGATCTCCTTTTCCAACCCTAATGAGGTCACTAACGCCTGGTTTGGATTTTGATCGCCCACTTCCTCAAGCAGGGTTGCCGCCTTTTTATTGTCAGGTTCGCGGTCTAGCGTGAACGCGAGATTGTTGCTGAGATAGTCATGACCCGGATAGACAAGGGTGCCGTCTGGTAGATGGGCGAGTTGCTGGGCAAAGGTATCGTACAATTGATGCGGATGACCGCCATTATGGCAATTGCCGGCACCGGCGTTAAAAAGGGTGTCACCACAAAATAGGGCCGGCGTATCAGTATGTGAGAGCAGACAGATATGACTCATTGTGTGTCCAGGTGTGTCTAACGCTTCCAGCTCCACTGTTTTCCCAACTTTTATTACGTCACCCGCGCCGAGGCCACGGTCGATACCAGGGATGCTATTTTTGGCGCCTGTATGGGCGAGCAACTTCGCGCTGGTAGCGGCGATCATGGCACGATTGCCACCAGTGTGGTCGCCGTGCTCATGTGTGTTCAGAATCTGTGTGATCTCCCAGCCTTTACGCTTGGCAGCGGCCAGACACTTCGTATGATCAAGCGGGTCGATAGCAAGCGCCTCACCCGTCTCCGGACAGGCGATCAGATAGTTGAAGTTGCGATAAGCATTAGCGGTCCAGATTTGTTCGACGATCAAGATAGTCTCCGTGGTCGTGGGGTGGTGGCCAATTTTATCGCGATACCGTGCAGTCGTCACGCGATAACACAGCTTGCTTGTGGCTATGAAATCTCAGATAAGACTTCCCGTACCGAGGAGATGGCACGATCGATATCGCGATCGCTCGTGCGCCAGTTGCACACCGACACCCGCATGACCCGTTTGTTCTGCCACGTCGTGCCGCCGAACCAAGCGGTGCCCTTGGCTTGAATTCTTTCGATGATGCGGTCAGTGCGCCGATCATGATCTCCGTCCGGGGACAGAAAACGCACCAGTCCCTGATTGATCCTTGGTGTAACCACCAGTTCGGCGCCCGGCAACGCGCTGATCTCGGTCACCAATCGACGGGCATGGTCGCAGCACTGCTCTACCAACTGCGCGATGCCAGCGCGCCCTAAAGACTTGATCGCAGCGTAGGCAGGGAACCCGCGGCCGCGGCGCGACCATTCGGGGGTCCAATCGATCTGATCGCGCGCATCTCCAACGCTAATGCGATAGCTGGCAGTTTGCGACATCGCCGCACGATGTGCAGCTGACTGGGCAACAAACGCGAATCCAGAATCAAATGGGACATTCAACCACTTGTGTCCGTCGGTGGCCCACGAATCTGCCCGCTCTGCGCCAGACAGCAGATGGCGCAACCGATCGCTGGTGGCCACCCACAGCCCGAAAGCCCCATCAATGTGAACCCAGGCGCCATATGAGTGAGCAATATCGCAGGCCTCTGGAAATGGGTCAAAACCTCCGGTATGTATATCACCCGCTTGTAAGCAAACGATGGTTGGGGTATCGGCCGCATTCTGGAGCGCGGCCTCGAGATCTGTCATCCGCATCTGCCCGTCCGATTCACAACCAACGAACTCGATTGCCGCCTGGCCAATCCCCAAGAACTTGATGGCCCGAATGAGTGATTCGTGCCGACGTTCGCTGGTGAGCATGCGGAGTGGGGTTGATCCAGCGAGGCCATTTGTTTCAACATCCCAGCCGCGATCCGCCAGTAGCTTATGGCGGGCGGCTGCTAGCGCCGTCGCGTGCGCCATTTGACAGCCAGTGACGAGCGCAAATGAGGCTGAGGCTGGGATCCCGAGTAGTTGCTTAAGCCATTGCCCGCACACCTCTTCAACCACGGCTTCTGCCGGCCCGCATGCATAGATGGCTGCATTTTGATCCCAGATCGTCGTCAGCCAGTCGGCGGCAAGGGCGGCCGGGAGCGTGCCGCCAATCACCCAGCCAAAGAAACGCCCGCTCGTGGAGCCGAGCAATCCCGTCTCAACATCGTTGACGAGGGCATCGATGATTTGGTCTGCTGGCATGCCTTTTTCTGGGAGTGGCTTAACGAACGCGGCTCGCAATTCGGCAAGACTAGCGGTGGGGGCGATAGAGCGGTCATCTAGGCTAGCAAGGTAATCAAGGGCGTGGTCCGTGGTTCGTTTAAGAAGCGAGGCGATGGTCATAATAAGTATTTCCTCGGTTAAGCCGCCGTGTCTGGATCTATAAGACCAGATAACCTGGGACCAGACCGAAGGTCAACCCGATGGTTGCTAACGATTCGAAACGAGGCGTGACGGTGGTTAGTTGACCAAACCTAATTTTTGCTTGAGGTGGCGCACGCAGGTATCAAACGCGCTCTGCCCGGCTACCCGGGCAATTTGAAGCGCACCCTGTAAGGCGGCAGCAATCACAATTGCCTGCTCCTCGGCCGATCCCTCGAAATGGAGCAGTTCCTGCTCACGACCTTCCTCTAGGGCGATGGCGAGCCAGGCGCGCATCTGCTGATCGAGTGCGACGATTTCGAGCCGCATCTCCTCCGGCAGTGTGTTGAACTCGACCTCCAGCACCCCCAACGGGCAGACTTTGCCGCCATCGCGTAGGTAGCGCCAGGGGAGTGTCAGATAGGCCTCAAATTTGAGCACTGGGGACGCTTCACCGGCCTCGAGAAGCTCAGTGTATTGCTGAAACCGGGCACGACAGCGCTCGATCAAGGCGACACCTAGATCGGTTTTGGTGGGAAAGTGATAGTGGATGGCCGCGTTTTTGACCCCGAGCGGCTGCGCAATATGATTGTAGCTAAAGGCGTTGAAGCCCCGGTTTTGTAGTAATGCTTCAGCCGTGTCGAGAATATGTGTTTTTGTGTCGGCTTGTCGCATAGACTGCTACCCGAAAAAACCTACCTACAGGTAAGTAATCAGTAGTAACGGACGATAGGGTTGTCAAGGAGGCGTGCCAACTGGGAGAATGCTTTCGCTGGAATCAAAAGACCAATCGAATGGATAACACAAGAAGCAAGCGCGCTTGTGAGTCAAAAAAACGCAGCGCTGCGGGCCCCGCCACCCGTAACACACGGTTGACGGCGCAGACACGCAAGCAATTGGGAAAGCATTACGCTAGCAAATACCGAACTCGTTAACTACTCCTTAGCGCCGTGGCGCTTCAGGAGTTCTACCATACCGGCATGTGCCTTTGCCCACTGAAGTGGCGTCGCGCCAGCCCTATCCTTCACGTTCACGTTAGCGCCCTTGGCGATGAGTAGCTCGGCCAGCGGCTTAAGATTCATGAGGGCCGCCCAATGTAATGGGGTGCCGCCGCCGTCGGCGCGGGCTTCGACGTCGGCCCCGTTCGCAATAAGTAGTTCAGCCAACGAGCGGTGACCGAGCTTCGCTGCCATATGTAGTGGGGTAAGACCATAGGTCACATCTTTGGCATTAACATTGGCCCCCGACGCGATGAGGGTCTCAACCACTGACCGGTGGTTCATAAAAGTCGCATAGTCAAGTGCAGTTAATCGTACGGTATCCTTGGCGTTGACATCGGCGCCGTGAGCGATCAGGTGTTTTACTCGATCAAGGTCGCCGATTGCAGCCGCGTCATGCAACGGTCCGGCGAGCGTGGGTAACGTTTGAAACAGGAATAGAGATAACGCGCAAATAGACGACAGAACTGTTGTCCGAGCATCTTTCTTGTCCATGTCTGGCCCTCCTAGCCCGCTCCCTATGACACAGGTGTCTCTATGTCTTAATTATAGCTTATCCATTTTCTCCGCTTTGCCAGCCAAAGGTCTAGAAAGAGGAAAGTTTCTGCAAACCTCATCTGATGGAAGCGTCGTCGGCCAAGACAAAGCGTCGTTCCAGGGAGGCGGAGGGGCTCGAGTGCGGCGGTATTGCTCTTGAGATGCCGCTGAATCAATCAGTGGGTGGTGGTTGCTGCACCGCCGTAGACGAAGTTACCGTCTAGAGTGAAAATCCCCACCACGGCATTTGATTGGCCGATAAAACGCGTGTGTACGTAGATCGAGCCGTCGTCCTCGTACTGATAGAAATAAGGCGGCTCGGCCTGCAGGTCGTAGAAGCCGGTGAGCTCACGCATGCCCTGCTGGTCGGTCAGCTGCTGTATGTATGTCTCTAGATCTGTCATGCCTATACCACTATAGACCATGATTTGTGGTTCGCTAGGCACGGGTAACCCAGACCCACGCAAGATGTACGGGTTTTCGTGGGAACCTGTGTGAACCCAGCACGAGCAGGCGTTGCGATCTACAGTTTTAGGCGGGTGTTCAACTGAGGTAATGCACAAATGCAACGGCAGCAGGTGCAGCTGCCGGCGACAAAGGCAGTGACCAGCGTAAATCAACGAGACCCGCAAGAGCCGCTCGTCGCGCGGTAACCCGGGCACAACGAAATCGGCGCCGCCGTATTGGTCGTCGCCAGGACGATTGAAGACTAGGTCTTGGAATTAGCAGACCAAATTCGATCCAACACCACGTAGGGCTGGGACTCGTAGACAGCGAGCACGTGCCGGATGTCGGTGCGTCGTCTGCTATGCACTGCCGCATCGATGGCGAGAGACAGTTTGCAATCCCGGCCGAGTGTTGCGGTAACACGATCTTTTAAATCTTCGAATCGGTTTACGAGTTCGCGTTTCCTGCTTGTACCAGGAAGCGGTAGTATTCTCATTTTCTTTATGTGCCCCTCGAATTGCTTTCGGGCAACGGCCATCTTGGCTGATGATGTCTGCTGTTCTTTTTCTTGAATGGGTTCGGTGTCTGTTTTTTCCGTCTCGGTCTTGGGGTCCGTTGCCGCTTGTCGCATAAGATCCCACGTAGCTGGCTCTACAAGTAACTCCATAATGCCCAGCTTCAGGGCTACGTTTGAATCGACGCGCCGACGAAGTAATTGTGCTGCCGTTCTGCGGTCACCGTTTGCTTGATCTAAATATTTCTTTGCTATCAGCTCAAGGCGGTTCATGTCGAATCCGGGCATCTATGGTCACCTCCCTGTAACCTGACCACATAGCCTAAGTTTAGGTTATAGGGAGAACCGTCTACGCCGAGAACGAATACAATGACTGCGCGCGTTGCCAAACTGGCGGCAAGCTTTTGGCTGATCGTACGCTGTCCCGTCTTATGAAAGCCAACTGGCCGAAGACGCTGGACGAGCTAGAGCGGCAAAAACGCTCATAGCCGCGGCCGGGAGTGCGTTCCGTGCGCAAAAAATGGCCCATTCCTTGCAAGGTGTCCTTTGGGTGAATACTTAGGTAGGACACGCACGGACATGCTTCTGCCCGTCGAATTTTTTATAGTGGTCGCCGCAACGTTGATATTTGTGGGATTTGTGCGCTTGTACGTCGGCCATAGGCGCGCCGAAATCGAAAACAAACAGGCCATAACCATACCGCCGAAACGCCGAGAACGGCGCCTGCGAAAGCGCCGTCTGCGGACCGATCGCCGTGCCTGTATCCGCCTAGACCCGGATCGACGTCAAAGTGGAGGCCGTCGAGGGTCAGATCAATGGGAGGGATCTAGGGCCCGGTTCTGACCGTCCTATGGGCTTTCACGGTTTCTCGTAAGGCCCGCCGATCACCCTATATTGAGCCTGGCATGTTTCGTGCACCCTCCCATTGTTTATGGAATTACTCCGACGCATCTGCGACTTTCCCCAGTGGCCAGTATCCGATAGTGCTGCAGCCATTATTCAGCAATTCTGGACGGGTTTGATACCCCCTCAGACTTTCAAGGTATTGCTGCTCTCTGAGGGCGTTAAATGGGCGCCGGTCGGTGAGTGCATCATGCAACAGTGGTAATTTGGCTCGGTAATATCCTTTATTTCCACGCCCGATCGTATATACCTTTTAGAAGCGGGTGGGTTACGTAGGCCACGCGCAACTCGCCAACTCAGCACTTGCTTTCAATAACTCGCTCGGTCGGCGTGGGGGAGTTGATATGCTCACGTCTGCCGCGCGCGTCAAATAGGGTCGCCAAGGGACAGCCGTGAAAACAGCTTTCTGGAAAAAGGACTGGTTTATCGGCCTCGGCGTCACTCTACTTTTTGTACTTCTGGCGGATACACGCCCGTTGCACTACCTGGACATGAAGGCCTATGACCTTGGTGTGTGGTCTTCTTTAGAACGCACTGCGAATGACAACATTGTTGTCATCGCCATTGACGATGCCTCCATCGAACTTATTGGGAAATGGCCGTGGTCGCGAAGTGTGCTCGCCGACGTCAATCAGCGTCTTGTCGCGGCGCGCCCGGCCGTTATCGGTTATGCCTTACCTTTTGACACCGGTCAGAATGACTACGGTCTTGCAGTCTTGCGTAATCTTCGAGATCGACACAAGAAATCTCTGGGCAAGAAAGCCGATGCGTTGCTAAAGAAAGCAATAGGCCAACTGGATAGTGACCGTCGATTGGCGGCCAGCTTTAGAAAATCAAGAAATGTCGTGCTTGCCGTGCCCTATGAGGCGGGGCGCGATGCGCCCGTAGCTAAATTATCGAAAACGCTACAGAGGCATACGCTTAGTATCGACAACAACGCCACTCCATTGAATCTTGCTGGTCTACCTGGTTTTATTCTAAATCCTGATGCGTTGTCGGTCGCGCGATTGCATGTGCCAACCCCAGTACTTGGCCAAGCGGCGGCTGGCATGGGTTTAGGGACGCAGCTATCACCACCACAGGCCAATATCTCGACTATGCCGTTAGTCATGGCCTACGGCGAGGATTATCTGCCTTCGTTCTCGCTCGCTATGGTAGCCCAAGGTTTGGGTTTGAAGCATAACGATCTGAAAGTGGATTTGGGTCGTCGTGTAAAACTGGGGGAGGACTGGATCACGACCGATACAAGGCTACGGGTCTATCCCTTCTTCTACAAAATGCACGACGACGACTCGCCGTTTAAGGTTCTTTCTTTTCGCGATGTGCAAAAACGCAAAGTACCGCTGAAGGTATTTCGCGACAAATTGGTGTTGATTGGCCCGACTAGCAGCAGCCTTACTAAGGCATTGATGACGCCAATCGGCGAGCCCATGGCGCCAGTGATGGTGATGGCACACACGATATCGAGCCTGTTAAACGGTGATCTGTATGATGCTTCCAGCCTCACAAGGTGGGGGCGAATGATCGGTTTTTTACTTGCGGCCTTTTATCTTATGTTTATTCTGCCGCGTCTCAGAATCGGGACCGGTCTCGCTGTAAGCGGACTAATGTTAATTGCACTTTTTAACGCCCACCTCGTATTGATGACATTGAGATCCATGTGGGTACCGTTGATGGCCCCGGCGATAGCCTTGGTTACCGGACATCTGTTACTAGCCGGCAAGCGCATACTCCAAGATAGGGTGGCGGCATATAAGTCAGAGCTTGCTGAGTCCAACCGCATGCTTGGGCTTTCGTTTCAGTCGCAGGGGCATTTGGACATGGCATTCGATAAGTTTCGCAGGTGCCCAGTTGACTACTCGATGATGGAGTTGCTCTACAATCTTGGGCTCGATTACGAACGCAAGCAACAATTCAACAAAGCCCACAACGTGTATCAGTATCTAGCAGAGCATGATTCCAAGTTTCGAGACATCAGAGAGCGTTTGGCTCGAAGTAGGGCAGCGGGCGAGACCGGTATTTTCGTTGGCGGTGTCGGTGGAGCGGGGGCTGGAACCTTGATCATTGATGGCGAAGGCCTGCAAAAACCAATGTTAGGGCGCTACGAAATCGATAAGGAGCTAGGCAAGGGCGCAATGGGCGTCGTCTATGTGGGCAAGGACCCCAAGATCAGTCGCGTTGTAGCCATCAAGACGTTAGCGTTGTCACAAGAATTTGAGGGTGACAAACTTGTAGAGGTCAAAGAGCGATTTTTCCGTGAGGCTAAAACGGCTGGGCGTTTAAACCACCCCAATATCGTAACCGTCTACGATGTGGGCGAGGAGCAAGACCTTGCTTATATTGCCATGGACTATATGCAGGGTGAAGACCTATCGTTGCATTGCGAACCTGGCAAGCTCTTGCCGGTCGAGGAAGTGATGGAGATTACGGCACAGGTAGCCGAGGCGTTGAACTATGCGCACGAGCAGCAGGTTGTACACCGCGATATTAAACCTGCCAATATTATCTATGACCGGGAGAACGATATCGCTAAGGTAACGGATTTTGGTGTTGCCTGTCTCACCGACACCAGGAATACGAAAACCGGTGTTGTGTTAGGGACGCCTTCCTATATGTCACCACAACAGCTCACCGGCCAGCGGGTAGATGGGCGCTCGGATCTGTTTTCTCTTGGCGTGACGTTTTATGAACTGCTCACAGGAGAGTTACCATTCGACGGTGACTCGCTTTCTACTCTTGTTTACAACATTGCTAACAAGAAGCATCGGGATGTTCGCAAGGTACGCCCAGGACTTCCGTCGTGTGTGGCGCAGATAGTCAACAAGGCTTTACACAAGGATCTAAAAAAGCGCTTCCAGGCGGGTAGCGACATGGCCGAGGCGTTGCGGAATTGCCAAGAAAAGATGTGATAGGCTTTGAATAACATGGGAGCTAACCTCGAGACTGACCGGCTTGACAGCGCACATACTTGGGATTAAATTCCCAAGCCGGAAGGGAGCCGGTGTGAATCGCCAGGGATGCACACCTGTGGGGGCTGGGACTCATGTTGTTAGCAATCAAAGTGCTCATTGCGGTTGGTGCGGTTGTGGTGTGCTTTGGTTTTGCCCGCCTACTAGCAACAAGCAAACGCAGCCAAAAACGACTGGCCACTAGGCCAGCACGACAGCGTGAACGGCGGCTGGTGCGGCGTCGAATGACTAGCCAGCGGCGAGCGTCGGTACGTTTGGAAGTAAACTCAGATCGTCGTCATGGTAGAGGCCGCCGTAGTGGCGACCACTGGGACGCGGCTAGGTCCAGAACTTGATGACCGCCGGCTTTTGAGTATGCTTTATTGTAGTTCTTGTCGGATCCTGGGAATTTAGCCTCCCCCCATCACTACTATACTATCGACCGGATCTCATGGACGCCGAGACAGAAATATGGCGTGTTTGTATAGTGCACTGCGACAGTAAGGCATGCTTGCTCGGTATATGTTTATGCTCATCGGCAGACACATAATTGCCGTCACGTTGGTGTGTCTGTTGAGTGGCTGTGATGTCTCAGTCGAGAATCGCACGCCTTCTACGTTCGACAGTACGCCTGAAGATGTCTATCCCCTCACCGCCCGTGTGAAGCGCGGGTTGCTTGTCTATAGCCTGAACACGGATGTGACCGTCGACGGCGGACGCCAGGACATGTCGAGTAACGGCGGCACAATCTGGCGTTATGACCATGCTGCATCATGTAACTCAAACGTGGATTTCTCTTACGACGTCAATTACTACTGGCTAATGCTCTTCTTGCCGATGTCAGAACACAAAAGATTTCCAGCTTCTGACATCATTCGTGCAGATATTGTACGACAGCCATTCTTACTAGAGCTTGGCGGTTCAGATGTAGCAGTTGGCGATAGCGTCCAGTTCAGTACCACTGTCAAAGACGCTGCTGGTTGTGATCTCGACAGCGTGAACACAGGGTGGAGCAGTGATGATCCCAATATCGCATCTGTTGACGTAAGCGGTGTGGTTAGAGGTAAATCATTGGGTTCAACTATGATTCATGCCAGCACCGCCAGTATCAATAGCAGCGCGTCTGTGATCGTGTATGCACAAGGTAACGATCAAATTGCCTTGCAAAACAACATAAGCAATGACAATGCAGTTGTGCTATTGGATGGAAAGCAGCCATCGGGTTGTGTAAATGATGGCGCATATAGAGGTAGTACAGCGGTTGATGTCGACAACGTGTTGCCGAGTAATGGTTGCAGTTCGGAGGTGACCGTCATGTCGAATGACCACGCCTTGGAAATCGTTAGCCCCGTCAGTCTATGGACGGAAGCTGCGGGTGACCAGTTGACAGTTGATCTAAAGGATCCATTGTTGTTGCCGCTTAGGATCTGGAGTGTGCATGGTGACCACCGATTAGTGCAGCAAAAGGCGGAGGCGGATCTTGCCTGGGCAAATGTAGCCTTCGGCGATAGTCACGCCGGCATCATATTTCCGGCCGAGTTTACCGATAAGACTGGTGATGCCGATCCTGCGAAGAGCTACGCATACTGCAACCTTCATATGGATATTATTCAAGACATTGGCTATGAGCCTGGCAAACTGAACGTCTACTATGTGGATCGTGTCCTTGAAACCAGTCCCACTTCGGTTGGTGCCTGGTGTGGGACTTTTGGTGTGGGTGGAATCGTTCTTATGGAGAACACAGCACCTATATCGACACTTGCGCATGAGCTAGGGCACGCCTTATCACTAGAACATGTGGACGCGGTAGATCTTGATGCCGATGGCAACCCGGATTTTGAGATGTGGACGAATGTCATGTCGATGGGTTCGGATTCGGGCATTACTCTAACCTTCACGGAAGGACAGGCATTCCGCGTCAATGTGAACGAGCTATCGTTTCTTAATGCGATTGGTGTCCGCAGCGGTATTACGCGCAACTGTGCAGAGGGTGACTACAATCGGATGTGCCCGGCCGTCACCCTCGATTTGCCGAACGACTAAGTGCAAGCGACCATGTTGAACCGCAAACTAATGACAATCGCAACGGCCTGTTGGCTAGCGGGGCTAACAGGGCTAGCGGCTGTGACCGCCAATGAGCCGGAAGACGCACGACTTGCCCTGGCAAGCTGGATTCGTTGCATTGAGTGTAAGGATGGCGAGCTAGACCGGCTAACCAAGTTCGGACAGGTAATCGTGCCTCATTTATCTACGATGTTAGCGGGTGGCCCAGCGCAGTCGACACGCGACCGCGTGCAACAGCTAAACATAGTGACCTATGAAAAACTTAAGGCCTATGCGACGCGATATCGGCACTCACGTTTCTCGATTGATAGAGAGGTCTTCCTAAGAATATATTTTGACAATTTTGTCTTTCATTATCGGAGTCGAGCAGCACACGCGCTGGCAGCGGTCGGTGGAGAAAGAGCAGAACAAGCACTCGCGGAGGCCCTAGAGGCAACTACGCATGCCGCCCTCAAAGTGCAACTTCAAAACCTACTCGAGCAAGTAAGGTCGAACTAAAACCCAACTAGACATCGTCATTCGACGATCGCAAAGACCAGTCGGTACTGCGTCACACCTTCGAAGTTAGACAAGAATTTCTTGAATCGAACTTTGAAACCCGTTTGCTTTCCGGAGCGAATGCTTGCGATGGCGCGTGTAACAGATTGAGCATCGGACTCAGCCGCTACTAGTCGGCCCTTGGAGTCGAATAGAGCGATACCGATATGACCCTTGACCGCCTTTGGTGTCCTATTCCAGACGATGACCAGTACTTCGTTGCCTGAAAAGCTAATGCTTTCCAGTTTGACGCCCTTATGAACAAGCGCCAGTTCCACTGGCTTGTCGACGATCACTTTGCCGGCGTGGGAAATACGACTGAAATTATTAGGCGCCTCCGCCGCCTTAGCGCTAGGTATCGCGAACACAACAGTAACTGCAAGAACCAAAAACGATAGTAGCGTTTTTCTAATCATTTTATAGTTCACCTCGTTGGCAAGGTCGGGCCACCCGAATAGATTAATATTTGACCGACACTATAGTATCTAAAATTCAGTATCGTCAAGAACATGGTGTGTGGTTGATGTATTCGTTTCGGTTATTACAATGTAGTTGAATTTTTTTCGGAAAAGAACAGACTGTTTGTGTCAGTGACTTCAATTACAAGGTTGTTGTTCGGGGAACGCCAAGGATGGTAAGCCATGCACAAAACGCTCGCCTGGTTTCTTTGGCGCCGCTCCGCGCTAACGTAGCGTTTCTGCATTTGCACCGTGACCGCTGGTGACTGGTTACCGAGTGCGTAGGTGTCCGGAGGTTATGTCATTCAAGGACGAGGTCTATGGTTAACTGGCTCTTGCTATTATTTGCTGTGCTTGCCGTGGGTGTGTGGTTACTGCGGCCCCGCCGCCGGACTTTGCTAGCGGCGCCACGTTCACAGATTGCCCGACCCACCAGCAAGTATCACTGTGTGGCAATCAGGTATCGGCATGGCGCCTGTCAAGCGGTAAAGAAGCTTGATGGCAAGCGTTTTCTTTCTAAAGAAGCGCCACAATTCCCTTTGCCAGATTGCGGGGTGCGGCCTTGCCGATGTTGGTACACGCATTTCGACGATCGACGTGTTTCTGAGCGCCGTACGCCTTATCATTCCGCAATGTTACTTCCGTTTCTGGCGCAAGACCGTCGTTCCGGTGGTGGTCGCCGACTTGATGAGGGTCGTGTCTAATACTGAATAACAGCCGGGCTATGAGTGCCCGGCTGTTAGCTATGTCTACCAACTTAGAAGGTTACCGAATTGCGAACCGGGGATACCTGTACTCGTACCCGTATGGAGCTGCCCGGGTCGAATGGCATGCGTGTCGTATGTGATTCGCCTTGATAGCGATAGGTCACCCAGTACCCATCTATGCGCTCCTCGGTCTGATATTGATTCACCACACGACAGCGTTCTTCCGTGGCCACCCGTTCATGACTGTAGGCAGGGGCCTTGCGCTTTGCCCGATCATGGGCAACGGAGGCGCCGATGAGAGTACCCGCGAGGGTAGCCGCATCTTTCCCACGACCACTGCCGAACTGATGGCCAATGATGCCGCCAACGATGCCACCAATGAACACGTTCCTGGCCGCATCGGCGGCATGGATCGGTGCGTCGGAATAGTACACTTCTTCCTCCCAGCACTCGCGCTCGGGTACTGAAATGCGCACAGTGCGGGTGATGGGCTCGACGTTAACCACCTCGGCTTCGTCGTAGAACGCCGCGCGCTTAGCCTTATGTCCCTTGTGTCCGGCCTGAGCGATTGGGGTGCCAATAATGGCCATCGCCACGACACTGATAACAAGCAGCTTTTTCATCATGTCTCTCCTATTTGAGTGATTGGGCTCGCCCTATGAGCCCATGGCCCTATCAGCCTAAAGCAATAATAATGGAGGCCGCCTGAACGAAAGCTGAACGAGCTAGCACGGGTACAAGGTGGCCATAGCCTTGTCGAGGCGGCGCGGTGTTGATCACGAGCCGACTGGAAATGACAAACTGGATAGTGGATGATCCTTGTTATGTAGGCCGTATGCGCGCCTGTAGCTCAGCTGGATAGAGTACCTAGCTTCGAACTATCACGCTGTAACGTAAGTACTTGATTCTGAAAACGTTGTGAAGGCCGCCCGTTGCTAAAACATTGCGACGTATCACAACAGCGCATCACCAATCCCGGCAAAAGTCCGGCACACAGTGCCGGGGTGCGTCTGATTCATCCACTCCTTTTCTGATAGTTTCCGCAATGTCAGCTTTCAGGACCTGCCCCCCGGTTTGGTGAACCCCTTGAGAGAGCGTGAAAATGCGCGCTATCTGTGGCGAATTCATGGGGGGATTGGCACGCATAGTGCATCTGTTAAGAGGTATGTTTAAGCTAAGCCGCCATTTTTCCATGGCAAGCGCTATCGGTGTCATTGCGGTCGTCACCGCGTTATCGCTCTTTTATCGATACCTCGCTACCAGCGCGCTCATGACGCATGAGACTCGCGCTAGCGTAGCGCTGACGAAGGTCTTCGCGAATTCCATCTGGTCGGGATACGCATTGTTTGTAAAGAACGCGTCCGGCATTCCCAAGGCAGAATTGCCGCAGCGGAAAGAAATCGCTGAGCTCAGAGCCGATGTCCTGCGCCACATGAAGGGACTGAATATCGTCAAGGTAAAGATTTACAACCTCGACGGCCTGACGGTGTTCTCTACGGATCCAAAACAGATCGGCGTGGACAAGAGCAACAGTCCGGGCTTTCTGCGCGCGCAAGGCGGCCACACTGTTAGCAAGATTACGTTTCGAGATCAGTTTAATGCCCTTGAGCAAGTTATCGTCGATCGTAATCTGATCGAGACTTACATTCCCGTCCAGGAAAACGAGACGGCAGCGATCGAGGGAGTCTTTGAGGTTTATTCCGACGTAACCGAGCTGGTGACACAGCTAAAAAAGACGCAGCTGCAAATTGTCGGCGGCGTATTATTTGCCTTGTCTCTGCTTTATCTGTTTTTGTTCCTGATCGTGAAGCGCGCCGATGGGATCATTAAGACACAAGAAGAAGAGCGCAAAGCCAACGAAGCGAAGATGCGGCATCAAGCATATCACGACTCGCTCACAGGTCTTCCCAACCGTGCGAGCTTTGCTGAGCGGATGCAAGAAGCACTACGGCGCGCCAAAAGGACCCAACAGTCGGTTGGCCTCTTGTTCCTCGACCTCGACCGGTTTAAGTGCATCAACGATAGCCTCGGTCACAGTGTAGGCGACAACCTGTTACAGCTGACGGCAAAGAAACTCCAAGCGCGGGTCCGCGAAACCGACATGGTTTTCCGCATGGGGGGTGACGAGTTTACCGTCATTCTCGAAAACCTGCGGGAGCCCGAGGATGCGGCGCTGGTGGCGACGCGTATCATCGAATCGATGTCACAGCCCATAAAGCTGCACGAGCATGAGGTCACCACTACGGTAAGCATCGGCCTCGCGATATGTCCAAGGGACGCTACCGACGCTGAGACATTGGTGCAGCATGCCGACGCCGCTATGTATCGGGCCAAAGAAGCGGGTCGCAATCGCTACGAGTTCTATACGGAGAATCTGAACGTCAAGGTGCTCGAGCGTTTTACGCTCGAATCGGGGTTGCGGCGGGCCTTGGAAGACGGCGAATTCATGCTTTACTATCAGCCCAAGGTCTCGGTGAAGTCGGGTGAGATCATCGGCAACGAGGCGCTCCTTCGCTGGCTGCACCCGGAACGCGGTATCCTGACCCCCGATAAGTTTCTTTCTGTTTTAGAAGACAGCGACCTAATCGTTCCAGTCGGCGAGTGGGTGCTGCGGACAGCCTGTCAGCAAACCAAGGACTGGCAGAGCGCCGGCTTTCCTCACATACCGGTCTCTGTGAACATCGCCTCGCGCCAGTTCACGAGTGGATCGCTGCAGGCCACCGTCCGTCGGGTCCTGCGTGAGACGGGTCTTGCGCCTAGATATCTCGAACTCGAGCTTACCGAGAGACTTCTGATTGAAAATGCGGGTGCGGCGATCGAGGCGTTGGACGAGTTGAAGAAGATTGGCGTGCTCATCTCAATCGATGATTTCGGTACGGGCTACTCATCGCTCAACTACCTGAAGCGGTTTCCAATCGATGTCCTCAAGATCGACAAGAGCTTTGTCCGCGACATGGTCACGCATGAGAAGGATGCAGCTATCACAAGCGCGATTATCAGCCTTGCACACAACCTGCAACTGGGTCTGATCGCGGAAGGTGTTGAGGACCTGAACCAGGTCGAGTTCCTGCAGTCCCGTGGCTGCAATGAAGTCCAAGGCTATTTGTTCAGCCGTCCGCTGCCGCCCGAGGAATTCCAGCAACTACTTTCAATGGGCAACCTAAGCGCCGTCTTACCGGACAAGAACGATTTGGCCGTGGCCGCAAAATAGCTAACGCATTGCCCAGTAATTCCGAATTCCAAACGCCCGGTAGAGCAGCGAGCCCAGTTACCGGGTGCGCGTAGAAATCGATACTGTTCGAAGGCTTCCCGACGTGAGTAACGGCGCGGCCAGCATCGCCCTGCAACGCCATGTCTGTGTACCTGCGGGTAGTCGGGACTTCGTACGGTACCCGCTTCCGCCCCAGCGAGTCACTGCGGAGCGCCCTTCTCCGTAGTGACTCGCTGGGGTGGGCCTATTGGTTAAGGTTCTGGTAGGGGTTTTCAGATGTGCCAGGCACATGACGATTTAGCGTTTTACTTAAGCCTTGCCTCGGCCTAGAGTAGCCATCAGCTGGCCCAAGCCTTTTACAGGATCAGCCGAACGGTTTCTGCCGTGGCTACGTCGGTGAATACGTAGTGCCCTTGCGATCGTCAAGATCGCACCCTTAAAGCGCCTCTTCAGGCCGCGTGACAGGCGCAACGATCATCAGGATCGTCGGTCCTACTGAATCCCTGCGGGTTTGCGATTCAAGTTCAATCCTAGTCTCATCATCGCCGGTTGACTTGGTCTTTTTATCACGCAAGACTGGGTAACTGTGCCGAAGGCTTAGTTCGCTAGAACGAAACCTTCTCAACCCCGGGCCTGTCGCGATGATCTATTCCCTTAGGTCATCGCTCAGGCCCATCCTTCCTTCAACCCCGCCGGGGAAAGCCCCGGTATCGGGTGCTTTCTCCGGATTGATTCAACTAAGGAGAAAGCACTATGCCAAACCCCTGATGCGCGTGTCGTATCAACCTCACTAAGAAACCTCGCGGTGGTGGATCCGTAGTCGATCCCCATCGCCACACCGAGTGGGCATGCCAGTTCTACGAACCCCCTCGACGGTCCATTCGGACCCGGTCGCTTTTAGTGTGCGCGATCGTTACCCCGCCGTAGTTCAAGGCGATGTCAGTCGGAAGACTCCATGGTGGCGGACAAACACTAACCAACGGATTAGTACACCAAAGTTTTGAAGTCGTTGCGATGTTGATGGATGGATGAATGATGGCGAATACGTTGAACCAAGTGGGCGCTGTCTTACCACGGTTGTTGCGACTGCGCGATGCGCCGGCGTATCTCGGGATGGATCGTAATCGGTTTAACACCGACGTCAGACCGTTGCTAACCGAGATTCCAATCGGTGAACAAGGCATCGCGTTTGATCGTCTTGACCTCGACGCCTGGGCCGACGAGTATAAGTCCTGCAACGGGCGGCCCGCAGACAAAGGAGGACCATTATGGGCCGCAAACGCACTCCCGGGCTCCGCTATCGACATGGGATTTGGCATATCGAGAAGCAAATCAACGGAGTCCAGATTTTTGAAAGTACTGGAACTAAGTCTCTCAAGGAAGCCCAAGCGCAGCTCGCGAAACGGGTAGAAGAGATTCGCTTAGCGAGGGTTTACGGGGTACGGCCCCGGCGCCACTGGCGAGACGCCGCCACGAAATACTTGGAAGAGCATCAGCATAAGGCCAGCATCGCCGATTACGCGATGCACCTACAACAACTCGATCCTTACATCGGCCATCTTCGACTGGATCGGGTGCATGACGGCAGTCTGTTGGTGTTTATCCAGGCGAGACAATCGGCGGGGATCAGAAGCAAAAGTATTAACCTAGCTCTGGAGGTTGTAAGAAGGATCTTGAACTTAGCGGCGCGCTCTTGGCGGGATGACAACGGACTCACGTGGTTGGCGACGGCACCGGCGATCACCATGTTGCCGATCACCGATGCCCGGCAATCCTATCCGTTGTCCTGGGACGAGCAGGCTCGATTCTTTCCGCTCCTGCCCGGGCACCTGGAGCGGATGGCGTTGTTCAAGGTAAACACCGGCACCCGAGAACAAGAAGTCTGTCAGCTTCGCTGGGAATGGGAAGAGCAGATACCCGAGCTCGGACGCTCGGTGTTTATCATTCCCGGGGCCTTGGTGAAGAACCGGCGGGATCGACTGGTGGTGTTGAATGATGTCGCTCTATCCGTGATCGATCAGTGTCGGGGACAGCACGCGGAGTACGTGTTTACGTACCGCCAGCGACCGATCGCGCGGATGAACAACACGGGGTGGGCGAAGGCTTGGAAGGAAGCCGGGCTTCCCACGGACGAGGTGTTCACGCGGGGGCCGCACAACCTGAAGCACACCTTCGGCCGAAGGCTAAGGGCAGCGGGGGTATCTTTGGAGACCCGCAAGGTCTTGCTGGGACACTGGAACCGGGATATTACGACGCACTACTCGGCCCCCGAGTTACAGGAGTTAGTCGACGCCGCGAACACGGTGTGCCGGACAAAGTCCGGCAAAACGCCGGCACTGACGTTATTGAAGCCGAAAGTGTACAATCCGCGCCAACCTAGTGTTCTGAATTTTAAGCAGAAACGAAGTTCGCGCCTGTAGCTCAGCTGGATAGAGTACCTGGCTTCGAACCAGGTGGTCGGGGGTTCGAGTCCCTCCGGGCGCGCCATTTTTCAAAGGTCTGTACCGGAGACATGGGTAACACTTTATACCGAAGACATGGGTAACACTTTCGGTGCGAAGGGGTTGTCTATCGG
>JAOTYM010000063.1 GCA_029861845.1 Gammaproteobacteria bacterium
GGGTCACTGGCGTCGCGGTGAGTGCCGATGGGCGCAGCGCGGTCTCGGCGTCTTCTGACCACACGCTCAAGGTGTGGGACGTCAGCACCGGGGCGCTACAACACACGCTCGAAAGACACGCGGGCGAGGTCAGGAGCGTCGCGTTGAGTGCCGATGGGCGCACCGCGGTCTCGGCGTCTTTGGACCGCACGCTCAAGGTGTGGGACGTCAGCACCGGGGCGCTACAACACACGCTCGAAGGACACGCGGACTGGGTCAATGGCGTCGCGGTGAGTGCCGATGGGCGCAGCGCGGTCTCGGCCTCTTCTGACCGCACGCTCAAGGTGTGGGACGTCAGCACCGGAGCAGTCCGACACACGCTCGAAGGGCACGCGGACTGGGTCCGTGGCGTCACGGTGAGTGTCGATGGGCGCACCGCGGTCTCGGCCTCTTCTAACCGCACGCTCAAGGTGTGGGACCTAAGCACCGGTGCGGTCGTCGCGACCTACACAGCCGAAGGCATCTTACTAACATGTGCGCTAGCGGCGGATGGTTTGACCATAGTTAGCGGCGACATGCTAGGGAGGGTGCACATCGTCAAACTGGAGTATGCGTAGGTGTACGGTGTGAGAACTGTCTGACCTCGAATTTGAGACTAGCGCCTAATGAAACCGTCCACATTACTGAGGCAAAACCACAGGGTCGATAGTACTCATTCAGCGCCAGATCATCGACCGTCCGCTTTTGCCCAGAGCAGCCAGTCGGTCGGTCTCGATCAAATCGGACACTGTCCGTAAGATTGAGTCTGCGGCCTGTTGAAAAAGTTCGTTATTGAATGACTTCTTGGTAAAATTACGACTCCTGTTTTTATCGAGAGATTAAACATGTAGGGGGAAACAGCCACCGGAACGCGAACTGTTTTGTACGATTGATCTAGAAATTTTTGTTCCTAATGACCATCTTCTCAGAAAGATCGATCGCATAGTCGATCTTGATTTTCTCTACGACATTACTGCAAGCCTGTATTGTGCTGACAACGGGCGACCGTCGGTCGATCCGGTATTATTTTTCAGGATGCAGCTGATCGGTTATCTCTACGGTATCGATTCCGATCGCCAACTGTGCAGAGAGATTCATCTTAATTTGGCCTATCGTTGGTTTTGCCGTATTCCGCTTCAGGTAGATGTCCCCGACCATTCGTCACTGACACGTATTCGGGATCGTTTAGGAGAAGAGAAGTATCGCGAGATATTCGAATGTTTATTGGCCCAATGGCGTGGTCATGGTCATGTAGAAGGTAAACGTGTTGTGGCCGACGCAACATTGATCTCGGCGAACGCGGCAATCGATTCGCTGGTTGAACGAGTCGATGGCGATCCCAATGCACGAGCGCTAAAGAACTACGACAAACGCTACCATGATTTTCAGCACGGCAAGCGCCAACGGCGCGTAGCCAATCAGACTCACGTCAGTCGCACTGATCCTGATGCCACGATGGTCTTTCGTCGGGGCCTTAGCGGAGAACTGAAGTATAAAGTGCATCATTGCGCAGACGCAAAAAGCCGAATCATTACGGACTGTTATACAACAACTGGTTCGACCCAAGAAGGCCCACTACTCCCTGGCCGAATCGATTACCTTTGTAATGAGTTGGGATTTGATGTCGGTGAGGTCATCGCGGATCGTGGCTATGGACGTGGACCGACTTACAGTGCATTTAGAAAACGCCAAATTCGAACTTATATCCCGCTACATGATGCCCGACTGGGAAAGGGCAAGCTGACACCTACTACATTCATCTACCAAAGCCGTACGGATAGGTACCTATGCCCACAAGGTCACTACCTCTATCCTTACGAGAAACAAGACAAGGGCATCAAACGTTACCGAATGCTGGGTGGTCATTGTCGCGCTTGTCCGCAGCGTGAAACCTGTTTACCTGAATCCGCCAAACAACGCGCACGATACGTATACCGTAGCGTGCATCAGCACGAAATCGACCATGTGCGACGGCGTCAGCGCACTCCTGCATTTGGGGCCAGGATGACAGAGCGTAAATGGAAGATCGAGGGTTTGTTCGCTGAAGCAAAATTGTTTCACTCATTACGTCGTGCTCGGTACCGAGGGTTGGCCAAGGTATCTATACAGGCCTTAATGACGGCAATCTCGCAAAACCTCAAGCGAGTCGCCAAAAGTACGCCATTGTGGCTTTATTTATGTCTATTTAAATTGATGTTCTTCGATCGAGGGGCGCCACATAAGAAGCGCATAACTTATTTACCCCACTTGGCACACTAAATTCATCATACGATGATCTGATGCTAAAAAAGTGGGTTATTCAACAGGCCGTCTGGACTATCACAGCTTAATACATCTCACCCAACCCAAACCCTGGCGTTACGAAACATGCGCAACCAAGGCCCATCTTCGCCCCACTCGTCAGGGTGCCAGGAGTTTGTCAGCGTCCGAAACACGCGCTCCGGATGCGGCATCATGATCGTGAAACGACCATCGGGCGTGGTTAGGCCAGTAATACCGTAAGGCGACCCATTTGGATTATAAGGATAGGATTCCGCAACCTCGCCGCGGTCATCGATAAAACACAATGCAACCAACCGATCGATGATCAGACCTTGCGCGTCATCAGGGTGCACGAATTCGGCCCGACCCTCACCATGGGCAACGGCAATCGGTATCATCGACCCAGCCATACCGCTGAGGAAGATCGACGGATTCTCCGGTGTTTGCACGCGACATACGCGAGCCTCAAACTGCTCCGAATGATTACGAACAAAACGCGGCCACCGGTCTGCGCCCGGAATCAGCTCACGCAGGTTGGACATCATTTGGCAACCATTACAGACGCCAAGGGCAAACGTGTTTTCGCGCTCGAAGAAACCTGCAAACTCATCACGCACATGGCTGTTAAAAAGAATGGACTTGGCCCAGCCTTCACCAGCGCCAAGGACATCGCCAAATGAAAAACCGCCGCAGGCTACTAATCCGCCAAAGTCCTTGAGCGTGACGCGCTTGCTCGCGATATCGCTCATAGTGGTATCTATCGCGGCGAATCCAGCGCGATCGAACGCGGCCGCCATCTCTACGTGACCGTTAACGCCCTGCTCGCGCAGAATGGCGATACGTGGCCGCTCCCCATTGGCAATAAACGGTGCCGCAATATCTTCAGATGGATCGAACGAAAGCCGTGCGCTTAGGCCCGGATCAGCGCTGTCCAGGATACGATCGTACTCCTCCTTCGCACACTTCGGATTGTCACGTAACGTTTGCATGTGGAAAGTCGTTTCCGACCATGTCCGCTGGAGGTTGACACGCGTGTCACGGAATATAAGCCGCTGTCTGTGCGTAAACGTAATTGCGTCATCCTCGGTCAGAGTGCCGATGACATGTACGTAACGCCCGAGGCCCGCCTGTTTCAATGCACCGAAGATGCCACCTTGGCGCTCGCGCGGGACTTGCAACACGGCACCGAGTTCCTCGCTAAACAAGGCGGCGACCGGATCCCGCCCCAATGTGGTCAAATCAATATGTACGCCGGTATGGCCGGCAAACGCCATCTCACAGACAGTCGCAAACAGGCCGCCGTCAGAACGATCATGATACGCCACTATAAAGCCAAGTTCGTTGAGGGCTTGAATCACGTGAAAGAAGAGTCGCAGCACGCGAGGATCGTCCACATCCGGGCTTTCTCGTCCCATTTGCTTGTAGACCTGTGCCAAGGCCGAGCCCCCCAGTCGATTTTTCTTTTTACCCAAGTCGATCAGGATCAAGTCGGTATCTCCCTGATCGGTACGCAATTGTGGTGTTAACGTTTTGCGTACATCCACGACTGAACTGAACGCCGACACGATCAGAGATAGTGGTGCCGTAACTTGTTTGGCCTCGCCCATTTCGTCTTGCCAGACCGTGTTCATCGACAACGAGTCTTTGCCGACAGGGATGGAGATACCGAGGGCAGGACACAATTCTGTCGCGACCGCACGCACCGTATCATAAAGTGCCGCGTCTTCGCCGGTATGGCCGGCGGCCGCCATCCAGTTTGCAGAGAGTTTCACGTCTGGCAACTTTTCGATGCGTGCCGCTGCCAAGTTAGTCAACGCCTCGCCGACCGCCATACGGCCACTCGCGGCTGGATCAATCAGGGCTAGCGGCGTTCGCTCGCCGAGGGCCATGGCCTCACCGCAATATGTTTGGTAGCCACCTGTAGTCACCGCCACATCCGCGACGGGGATCTGCCAAGGACCCACCATTTGGTCACGACACACCATTCCCGAAACAGTGCGATCACCGATTGTGATCAGAAAGGTCTTGTTGGCCACGGCTGGCAAACGTAGCACGCGATGGGCTGCTTCATTGAGATCAATACCACGGGTCTTGAATGGTGGCAATTTGCGTCTAATCCGCTTTACGTCGCGCAGCAACTTTGGTGGCTTGCCGAACAAAACAGATAATTCAAGGTCAATAGGTTTGCTTAGTGTATCGCCCTTAGACTCACCGTCATCAGTAGTTTCAAAGTAGCTATCGTTCAGCACTAGGCGCTGCTCAGTTGTGGCTTCACCTATGACGGCGTAGGGGCAACGCTCGCGTTCGCATAGTTTGTGAAAGATTTCTAGATCGGCCGCCTTGATCGCTAGCACATAGCGTTCTTGTGCTTCATTGCACCAGATTTCCATCGGCGACATGGCTGGTTGGTCATTGGGCACCGCACGCAAGTCAAACCGGCCCCCGCGCCCGGCACCGTCGATCAGCTCGGGCAGCGCATTCGACAGACCCCCAGCCCCGACATCGTGAATCGACAAGATCGGGTTACCGTCATCTAGCCGCCAACATTGGTCGATGACTTCTTGGCAGCGGCGCTGTATCTCGGCGTTACCGCGTTGGACGGAGGCAAAATCAAGATCTTCCCCACTACGCCCACTAGCAAGACTGGAGGCAGCACCACCGCCAAGGCCGATTAACATCGCAGGCCCGCCAATGACTATCAATTTCGCACCGGGAGGGATGAGCGCTTTCGTTACGTGTCGTGCACATATGTTACCAAGCCCCCCCGCCAACATGATGGGTTTGTGATAACCACGGAGTTCGCCATCGATGCGTTGATTGAACGTGCGAAAGTATCCACCAATATTCGGACGCCCGAATTCGTTATTGAAAGCGGCGCCACCCACTGGCCCTGCCAGCATGATATCGAGCGCGCTTGCGATTCGATCGGGTTTGCCAAAGTCCGTCTCCCACGGTTGCTCGGCGCCGGGGATAAGCAAATTAGAAACGGAAAAACCTGTAATGCCTGCCTTTGGCTTAGCCCCACGCCCGGTCGCGCCCTCATCGCGGATCTCACCGCCCGAACCGGTCGCGGCACCGGGATAAGGCGAGATCGCGGTAGGATGGTTGTGGGTTTCCACTTTCATCAGTATAGGCGTGTCAGCCTCATGATATTCGTATTGCTGGCTGGTGAGGTCAGCAAAGAAACGACTGATGTGAAAACCTTTGATGACCGCCGCATTGTCGGTGTACGCCACCAGCGTGCCGCGCGGGCTACGCTTGTGCGACTCTTTGATCATGGCGAACAGTGAAGGACCAGGCCGGCGACCATTGATCAACCAGTCGGCGTTAAAGATTTTATGTCGACAGTGTTCCGAGTTTGCCTGGGCGAACATCATGAGCTCAACATCTGTCGGATTGCGCGCCAGTCGTGTAAAGCTCTCCAACAAGTAGTCTATTTCGTCAGCAGACAATGCGAGGCCAAGATCGATGTTCGCCGCTTCGAAGGCCGATACGCCTTCGGTCAATACCTCGATTACCCTAAGGGGCGCGGGCACAGCATCACCAAATAATTGGTCGACCTCATGAAATTCCGTCAACACACTTTCCGTCATACGATCATGAATCAAAGGCGGTACACGTCGACGCTCCTCGGGGGTCAGCGGCACTGGCTCTGCCTTTTCGAAGTACCAAGCAATACCACGTTCTATTCGCACGATGGAATCCAGGCCACAATGACCGGCGATATCTGTCGCTTTACTAGCCCACGGAGAAATCGTCCCCAGTCGGGGAACGACCAATATCAAGTCACCTCGAGCCACACTCGTGGGATGGCGCGGACCGTAGGTCAATAGTTGCTCCAATACAGACGTCTGCTCTGCGCTGAGGGGGCTGGTCGACGCAGCAAAATGCCAGTATTCGGCGAAAACCTGCTTTAGATTAGGAATTACAGCGGCAAACTCGCGCAACAACTTTTCAAGGCGAAACCCCGACAGCGCCGGCGCACCCCGTAAACGCAGAATACGGAAAGCCTCGTGGTTGTCACGAGGTTGAGCGGACGACTCAGGCGCTTTCATATGCCATCTAGAATACGCGTGACAGATTATGCCACGGCAAGCCACATTCCTGGTCGGCGACGTGCACCCAGCGAGATGCGCAGCCAAGCACTTCACTTAGGGCTAGGCGCGCTAGTGCAGGCGTGTTGTTCGTATCACTGAGATGCGCTGCCACCAGATGTTGTAGTTTTGTATGATCCAGTGCATCGAGTATCGCGGCTGCCGTCGCGTTATCGAGATGGCCTTGTTCGCCTCCTATACGCACCTTTAATGACTGCGGATAGGGCCCACCCCACAACATACTGTGATCGTGATTACACTCGAGTATTAGCCCATGGCAACCGCTCAGGGTAGCTTCGATATGTGGTGTACTACGGCCAGTATCCGTCAATATCCCAAGACGAAAGTCGCCATTAGAGAATACGAACTGATGAGGTTCGCGCGCGTCGTGAGGGACAGGAAACGGTGTAACCAAGATGTCGTCAATGGCAAATGTTTGATGCGGATCGAACAGCCTGGTCAGCGGTAGTGGCCCGACCCGGGCTTTAATCATGTGGAGCGTACCGGCGGTCAGCCACACCGGTAGGTTGAAACGGCGTGCCAACCAACCAACACCTTTCGCATGGTCACCATGTTCGTGGGTCAGAACGATGGCCGTCAGGTCCGCAGCCGCTTTGCCCAACCGTCGCAGCCGCGCCATAGTCTCTTTGAGTGAAAACCCGCAATCGACCATGATGCAGGTGGCACCGCGCTCGACGAGAGTAGCATTACCCCGGCTACCGCTGCCGAGAGACGCAAATCGCATCGCAGGTCGGTTTGCCGTCAGCCGCTACCTACCTTTTCACTTTAGTTGCTCATAAAGCAGGCTAAGGATCTGTTCACTGGTCTTGGCCGCGCTGGGAGCCCCATTTTGATCGAATACTTCGATCGCCGTACCGTTTTCGACCGGCTTTAGCGCTACTTGATACTCCTGTGATTCTTTTTGGTTTTTCTTCTTTTTCTTTTTCTTTTTTGTGTCCTCGTCCGGATCTGCATAGCGTATATGGTACGTCCACCTCGAGCGGTCGCGATCTTCAACTGTAAATCCGATGCGGTCTAACGATAAACCGACCCGCCGCCATGCGCGTTCTTGGCTATCGAATAAACTTAGGGCTGGAAATCCCGATTCGTTACGTCCCATAGTCGCTTGTGCCGGCGGTGGCCCCGCACCTAGCACGGCAACCGCTTGCGGCGCCGTCACCCCAATATGCAACATAAGTAGGCGCAGCATTTCGGCTTCGAGCTCGAGGTCGGGTGGGCGCGGCTTATATCCTAACAAGGTGTCGGCCTCACGCGGCGACAGGGACGCACCAGCAGGTAACTGCACCTGCTCCATACCCCGATGGCTCAAGTAAACCTCCGTCGTCCCCGGGACCTCACCGCGTTCGAGTCGAATACGATACTTGTCCACAAAACTGGGGCCACCGACGGCACTACCGATCTTGTCGAAAAATCTCTCGATCGGGCCGCCAACGTTCACTCTGTTCTGCGCCCAGTCACTCTCGAGGATGCCGGCCTCAGGGCGCTCTTTCGCCACCGTCAAGCCAACGCTGTCGATAAAGTCGCGCATTTGCGGCCAGAGCTTCTCGGCTTCGGCTTTGACGACTAACCACTTGTGTGTGCCCGCACGTTCGAGTTTCACGTTATCGAACGTTGGCAGCAGGCCCGCGAACTGCTCTTTGCCGCGTCGTTGTTGCTTTGTTTCGAACTCTGAATAGGTTGCCGACCCGGACTGGACACTAGAACTTGGCGGTAACGTGCCCAAACCGGGGGGAATCTCTAGGGGCGGCAACGTTCGCGCCGAGTCGTAATCGATCTTCTTGCGATCTTTGCTGCTACATCCGCTCGCAAGAGCAATCACCAATAAGCCAACTATTAAGCCGACAGCGGCGGTGTTTCTCATGGTATGAGGGTCACGAAAATCAAACGTATTGACTAGATAATCCCGGCATCGCGTAAAGCGGCGCGCACGGTTTCGTGGTGTTCACTGGCAAGCGGCGTCAAGGGTAGCCGGATACCGCCTTCAATCATCCCCATTTCCTGCAACGCCCACTTGACTGGAATGGGGTTAGACTCTGCGAATAGTCCCTTGTGTGTGCTCATCAACCGATCGTTGATGGCGCGCGCGCCAACTTCGTCGCCCTTAAGCGCAGCCTTACACATGTCACTCATCTGGCGTGGCGCTACGTTGGCCGTTACCGATATGACGCCCTGTCCACCTGCTAATATCAGGTCCAACGCCGTCGCATCGTCGCCCGAATATACTTCCATTGAGTCCCCGCAAGCTTGCGTAATCTTGGGAACGCGCGAAACGTCCGCGCTCGCCTCCTTAACGCCCACTATATTGGGAATAGGTGCGAGCCGTATGATGGTATCCGGTAACATATCGCAAGCGGTGCGGCCCGGTACGTTATATAAGATCTGCGGGATAGCTACGGATTCGGCGACCGCTTTATAGTGCTGGTAGAGCCCCTCCTGTGTCGGCTTATTATAGTAAGGTGTCACCAGCAGACAGGCGTCGGCACGGGCCTCGTGTGCAAACCGTGTCAGCTCGATAGCCTCAGAGGTAGAGTTGGCACCGGTGCCCGCGATCACTGGTATTCGGCCACCGACGTGCCCTACGCAATGCCGGATAATCTCACAGTGCTCATCCACAGGCACGGTAGCTGATTCGCCAGTCGTCCCTACCGCAATGATGGCATCTGTACCATTCTCGATATGAAAATCGATTAGACGATGCAGGGCAGATACATCCAACGAGCCGTCGTCCCGCATCGGCGTAACCAGTGCGACCATACTACCTTTGAACATAGCGCGTGACCTCGGGGCTAACTAATACCCAAATAGTACTTTCCCCTCCACAGGTTGACAAGTAAGTGCGCTCAGATCGCGGTTTTTCGGTCTACCAGCGGCGTTGCGGAGAGGTGCGTGCGCACCCGACGACAATGGGTACAATACACACTGGCCCCTTCATACCGATATTCAAAACCAATGATTAAATCGCTACGACGACTGCTATGTGGATTGATTCTTTTCTCGCCGCTGCCGGCTTTAGCGGCGGTCTGCGACGAGACGAAGACCGATGGATCGATTCCATCTATCAGATTAAAGGAAATTGCCGGCGGCCTGAGGGAACCCGTCCATCTGACGCATGCTGGTGACGGCAGCCGTCGATTGTTCGTGGTTGAACAACAAGGGACTATCCGCATCATAAAAAATAACACCTTGGACCCAACCCCGTTTCTGGATATTCGTGACCGCGTAAGTAGTGGTGGTGAAAAGGGTCTGCTCAGCGTCGCATTTCACCCAGAGTATAAGAACAACGGTTTGTTCTATGTGAACTACACCACTCGACAGAATGGCCTACAAACCATAGTCGCCGAATTCAAGCGCACTAGCGTCAATCGTGCCAGTCCAGCAAGCCAGAAAATTCTGCTAAAGGTGCGCCAGCCGTGGGGCAACCACAATGGCGGCCAACTTGCCTTTGGTCCAGATGGATACTTATACATCGGTATGGGCGATGGTGGTGCGGCTAACGACCCCCATGATAACGGACAGCGGTTGACAACATTGTTGGGCGCGATGCTACGCATCGATGTAGACGACAAAACACCCAGTCGATCGTACGGCATTCCCTCGGACAACCCATTCGTGAGACAAGCAAATGCCCGCGATGAGATTTGGGCCTACGGGTTACGAAATCCATGGCGGTTTTCGTTCGATGCGGCAAACGGAGTTTTGTATCTTGCCGATGTCGGCCAGAATCGAATCGAGGAAATCGACATCATCGAGAAAGGCCATAACTATGGTTGGAATATTATGGAGGGAAACATCTGCACCCCTGATGTTAACCGCCAATGCGATCGATCAGGTCTCACCGCTCCAATTTTTGTCTATCCACAGCCAGAGGGGTTTTCTATAACCGGCGGTTTTGTCTATCGAGGTACGAAATTCCCCGCCCTTTGCGGTACCTATATCTATGGCGATTATGTGGCGAAAAAAATATGGGGGCTGCACTACGACGGTAAGAAAGTTACTAACCAACGGCAACTCGCAAAATCACGCTATTCGATCAGCAGTTTTGGTCAAGACGAAGTGCTAGAGCTCTACGTGGTCGACCACGGCGGAAAAATCCTAAAGATTGTCGCCGCCGAGAACTAACGACATTTCTTTGAGCTCACTCGGTAAGACATACATTCAGTTGTATACCGTTGTACCTTCATAGTCTCCGACCAGTGGTCCAAAGACAGCCCTGCTTTACACTTAAGTTGTTGCAGAAAATTGTGCGGATCGGGCAACACTTCCCACACACTGGGCAGATAGGTTGCGCGAGAAGTTCCGTCTTCCAGGATCACACCATCGATGCCAGGGCGCAATTGTCGCAGCAGCTCGTCCTCGGAGGCACAGTCAATAATCTCCGGAGAGCTTAAAACAGAAATATGGATATGCAGATTCTCGAACTCTACCTGCGTCAAGGCACCAAAACGTGGATCATCAAACGCAGCGGCACGGGCATTCTTTACCACATCAACAGCAAGCGCCCGCTTTATCTCTAGTGAACCAATACAACCACGAAGCTGGTCGCGCACGTTTATCGTTACAAAACTGGCACCGGGGCCTCTCAACGCCCGCGAACACGCGGCGAGATCGACCTCGAGCTGGGTACCCTTCAGACCCCTCTCAATAGAATCGGTGGCGAGCCTCAGCAGATCTTGTTGATCACCGCTCGACAGAGTTTCAGCTAGGTTCTTCAAATGCATAGGCCCCATAGCCTACCACCTGGTCACGCGGCCCCGCCGTGTCTCCAGAATTGCGCAGATCTATAGTTGTCGCACTCATTCCACGTTTACGCGCTACATGCAGCAGGCCGTTTATCGGGACCCGGCCACAGGCATGGTCGTATTGAATATCTTCGGGCCGCAACTGCTCGATCGCACGGGAGGTGGCGCTGTCCAATCGACGGGCGGTATCGTAATCATGGTAGTGGCTGAGATCGGAACTGACAACGATAAGCGTCTCGGGCCCGCCCCACAGCCGCTCTAGCACTTCGCCCACGTCGTTGGGCGATGCTTGACCTACCGCCAGCGGTACCAAGCTAAACTCCGCAAGTATGGTTTGTAGAAACGGCAGATGAACTTCCAGGCTGTGCTCTGACTCGTGCACGGCATCCATAACCTTCACCTGTGGCAGATCAACAATCATGGTTATCGCCTGCTTGTCGACAGGTACGTCACCGAGCGGCGTGGCCAGACTATCGACGCTG
The DNA here is from genome assembly GCA_029861845.1 of Gammaproteobacteria bacterium. Lineage (GTDB taxonomy): Bacteria > Pseudomonadota > Gammaproteobacteria > Acidiferrobacterales > SPGG2 > SPGG2. The sequence continues at coordinate 11,617 of JAOTYM010000063.1, forward strand.
GGCAATGCCAGGCCCGTGACGGCAACCCGATGTGCCGGTCCGAGCAGAATGACGCGTGTAACCGTGTCACGGGCGGGGGCAAGGCGAGCGTATGCACTCGCGGCCACTGCGCCAGAATAGATGAATCCCGCATGCGGGGCGATGATTGCTTTGGGTACCGGCCCGCCCACGCCCGCTGCACCAAGATAGCGTCCCACCATGGTTTCCAGCTCGGTCGCCTTGGCCGGGTAGAACATCCCGGCTACGGCTGGGTTCCGCACCGTCGCCATCATTCGTTCCTCACGCCGTAGTCAATGGCGTTAACATGCGTCCATACGGACCGTTTTGCAAGTAGTCTAGGTGTACAATGGCGGCAGATACGGTTGAATTCTGGTGTCTTTGCCGCCATATAATGCCAATACGGGCTACCCCGAACCATCTCAAATGAACCAGCAGGAAGAACCAGATAGGATCGTCCCGACCAAATATTGGCAAAAATTGAAGGACGGGCGCATTCAGTGCGACGTTTGCCCGCGGTTTTGTAAACTCCGCGATGGCCAGCGTGGCCTTTGTTTTGTCCGGGCCAACCAGCACAATCAAATCGTACTTACCACTTACGGGCGGTCTAGCGGTTACTGCGTCGATCCCATCGAAAAGAAACCGCTTAACCACTACTTGCCCGGCACACCGATTCTTTCTTTTGGTACGGCTGGCTGTAATCTCGCGTGCAAGTTTTGTCAGAACTGGGACATCAGCAAGTCGCGTGAAATCGACACCCTAGCGGATCACGCAACACCGGCAACCATCGCCAAGGCCGCCCAACAACTTGGCTGTCGAAGTGTTGCTTATACGTATAATGATCCCGTTATCTTTCTGGAATATGCGGTCGATGTTGCGGCGGCATGCCGCGAACAGGACATCAAGTCAGTAGCGGTTACCGCCGGGTACATTACTGACACCGCCCGCCCCGAATTCTTTGAAGCAATGGATGCGGCCAACGTCGATCTCAAGGCATTCACGGAGGGGTTCTATTACAAGATTTGCGGCGGCCATTTGCAACCGGTGCTCGACACGCTGAAATATCTCAAACACGAGACAAACGTATGGTTTGAGATTACTACCCTACTGATCCCCGGAGAGAACGACTCGGACGGAGAGCTTGAGGAAATGACGCAATGGGTAGTGGAGAACGTTGGTCCGGATGTACCTTGGCACTTTACCGCCTTTCATCCCGATTGGAAGATGATGGACAAACCCGATACATCAGCCAGTACGCTCACTCGCGCCCGTCGGATCGCCACCAAGAATGGGGTGCGCTACGCCTACACCGGCAACGTGCACGATGAGGCCGGTGGCAGCACTTACTGCCATCAATGCGGCAAGAAATTGATTGGCCGAGACTGGTATGTCATCACAGCGTGGAACATGACTGAGGACGGATGCTGCCCCGCGTGCAACACGCCAGTGGACGGTGTGTTTGAGGCGACATCGGGAACTTGGGGGGCACGACGTCTACCGGTACGTCTTAAAGACTTCGCGGCGTGACGAGCACTAACCGAAATCAGGCGACAGCGGACTCCTAAAGTTCGCTGCCATGATGTGCGAGGAACATGGCCATAACGACAGCATGACCCAAGGTCGCTGGGAGCACTTTTCGCACGAGGCCGACATGGGGCTACGCGGCTTTGGTAGTTCGTGCGATCAGGCTTTCGAGCAGACGGCCATTGCCATGATGGCAGTCATCACGGACCCCGACATTGTGGTCGCCGAGCAAGAGGTTGACATCAGCTGTGAAGCGCCTGATTACGAGTTACTGCTGATAGACTGGCTCAACGCGCTGATTTATGAAATGGCAACACGCAGAATGCTCTTCGGGCGTTTTGATGTTCATACTAAAAATGGGAGCTTACGCGCGAAGGCCTGGGGCGAAAAAGTAGATGCTACCAAACACGAGCCCGCGGTGGAGGTGAAGGGTGCGACCTATACGGCGTTGCACGTTGGACGCGATGAGAACGGCACTTGGGTAGCACAGTGTGTAGTCGATGTTTAGTGACGATGGTAAGTAAACAATCAGTCAGTAAGCCGCAGAGCTAACTAGTAGCAGTCATCGAGCCTATGGATCTGCATTTACTAAAACGCGACTCGGAGTTCGCTTGGCGTATTGAGCCACAAGGCAAAATGCGCGTACCAGGAATCGTCTACGCCGATGAATCTTTGATTCATGACATGGACAACAAGGTCTATGAACAGGTCACAAACGTCGCGACCTTGCCAGGGATCGTGCAGGCCTCGTATGCCATGCCCGATGCCCACTGGGGTTACGGTTTTCCCATTGGCGGCGTAGCCGCTTTCGATCCGGACGCAGGTGGCGTCATTTCCGCCGGCGGTGTCGGTTTTGACATATCTTGTGGTGTTCGCACGCTGCACACCGGTCTTACCCGGGACGACATCGAAGCCAACAAGGAACGCCTGGCTGATGCCTTGTACCAGACCATACCTGCGGGTGTGGGTAGCGTTGGGCATATTCGCCTCGAACGTGAGGCGATGGACGCCATGTTAGTCGGGGGTGCCAGGTGGGCAGTAGAACAGGGGTTCGGTGACCGCGAAGACCTAGAACGGGTTGAAGAACACGGGTGTATGCAGGGGGCTGAGCCGGAAGCGGTCTCCGACCATGCAAAGAAGCGCCAGCGCGATGAGATGGGGACCCTGGGCTCCGGTAATCACTACCTGGAAGTCCAGCATGTCGCCGAAGTCTATGATCCACAGGCCGGCGCCGCATTCAATGTCAAGCCAGGAGATGCCGTAATAAGCATCCACTGCGGGTCCCGCGGCCTGGGACATCAGCTTGGCACCGAATACCTCAAGCGGATGACTATGGCCGCCGGCGAGTACGGTATCGAGCTGCCGGATCGAGAACTGGCTTGTGTTCCCATCCATTCTCCGGTTGGACAATCCTATTTGGGTGCCATGCGCGCCGCCATTAATTGTGCCCTGGCCAATCGCCAAATCATCACCCATCTCGCGCGACAGACATTCGCCCATGTAATCCCGCAGGCGCACCTTACACTGCTCTACGATGTCTCACACAACACATGCAAGCTCGAAGAACATGTCGTCGATGGCAAGCAAATGCGCTTGTTCGTGCACCGCAAAGGGGCGACACGCGCTTTCGGGCCTAATCATCTCGATCTCCCACCTGCGTTTCGCGATGTCGGTCAACCGGTCCTGATCGGTGGTTCCATGGGCACAGGTTCATACATTCTGGCAGGAACTGCACAAGGCGAGGGACTCTCATTTAGCTCGTCCTGTCATGGTGCCGGTAGGGCCATGAGTCGCCACCAGGCCAAGCGCAGGTGGCAAGGCCGAGCGTTGGTCGACGAGCTCACAGCATCTGGAATCCTGATTCGCAGTCGTTCGATGCGTGGTGTCGCAGAAGAGGCACCCGGCGCCTACAAAGACGTGAACGCCGTCGTGGGTGTTGCCCATGATGCAGGACTATCGCGAAAAGTGGCACGGCTCGAACCACTGGCGTGCGTCAAGGGGTAGCCTTGCCGGGGCAGCGCGGTGACAACTTCATCGGCGGCACACTGCCCTCCCTATCAATCGAAATGAATACACGTGCCTGTATCGGTACCAGCGGGTGGAGCTACAAAACGTGGAAGACCAGTTTCTATGCGGGTGTACCGCAAAAGGACTGGCTACGGTTTTGTGCCCAGCGTTTCACCGGGATTGAAGTAAACGCGACCTTCTATCGCCTCCAAGAAAAACGCACGTTCGAGCGCTGGCGCGAAGAGACACCGGCATATTTTCGTTTCGCAATTAAAGGCAATCGGTTCCTCACACATAATAAAAAGCTGGCTGAACCACTTCCGTCGGTAAAGCTCGAGCGGGAGCGCGCCCAAGGTCTGGGTGATAAATTATCGGCCGTGGTATGGCAGATGCCACACTATCTAAAGAAGAACATAGAAAAATTGTGCATCTTTGCGCAAGCGTTACAGCAATGGCCAGAGGCGCGTCATGCGCTGGAGTTTCGTCATCCATCCTGGTTCGACGGCGAAGTGGCGGATTGCTTGCACACCTACCGGCTAGCTAGCTGTATCTCTGATGCCGCCGATTGGCCTGGGTGGGACATCGTCACCACGGATATCGTTTATGCGCGATTACACGGTCACACGCGGACTTATGCCTCTGCCTACAGCGGCGTCTCGCTAAAGCACTGGGCAAAGCGTGTACGCACTTGGCTCGATGAGGGAAGCGATGTGCATGTTTATTTCGACAACGACGCTGAGGGTGCGGCACCTCGCGACGCCCTGCGACTCATAAAACTAGTCGATCAGCAGAAGGAGTGTGTGGCTGCATCATTGCAAACGCGCCAGTAATATTGATTGATCCAATATGCCCGTACGGAACGCTGCAATCGCTGCCATTTTTGACGAGATCGCCGATCTACTGGAGATCGAGAGTGCCAACCCGTTCCGCATACGCGCCTATCGTAATGCGGCACGCACCATTCAAGGGCTGGGGGCTGATCTCAGGGTATTACTCGATCAAGGGGAAGACTTGACACAGATTCCAGGTATCGGCAAAGACCTTGCGGCAAAGATTAAGGAAATCATTGATACCGGCAGCTGTGCCGCATTAAGGAAGCTACACGAGCGCGTGCCGCCAGCCCTATCTGACCTCCTTAGGATTCCTGGCCTCGGGCCCAAGCGTGTCGGTGCACTTTACAAAGCGCTCGGCATTAGGACACGCAAGCAGCTGCAATCAGCGTTGCAACAACGGCGGATCCGCAACTTGCCCGGGTTCGGGGAGAAAACCGAGGCGCGTATCCTAGAGGTCCTGCAGGCCGATCTACAAAAAAAACGCCACTTTCAGTTGGTAACTGCGGCCGGGTACGCGGAATCCTTGGTCAAATACTTGAAGGATACGAAGGGTGTTCAAGATGTCATAGTCGCGGGAAGCGTCCGACGCTGCAAAGAAACAGTGGGCGATTTGGATATCGTCGCTACCGCGAGGCGCGACAGCCCAGTGATGGATCGTTTCACGGCTTACGATGAAGTGAAAGAGGTCCTGTCTCAGGGTACAACCCGTACTACGATAGTTCTCAAGTGCGGACTGCAGGTGGACTTACGCGTGGTGCCGAAGACAAGCCTTGGCGCTGCCCTTCAATATTTTACTGGTTCGAAGGCACACAACATTGCGATTCGACGTCTGGGGCAACGACGCGGCCTTAAGATAAATGAGTACGGTGTTTTCAAGAATGATCGCCGTGTCGGCGGCGCCACCGAGAAGTCGGTGTACGCGTCAGTAGGTCTCGCTTATATGCCACCAGAACTACGGGAGAATCGAGGAGAAATCGAGTTAGCGCGGCGTGGCCCTTTACCGACGCTAGTGCAGCTTCCAGATTGTAAAGGTGATTTGCATTGCCATACCCGTGCCTCGAATGGTGGCAATAGTATAAGGGAAATGGCGTTGGCGGCTCGTGCCCATAACCTGCAGTATCTCGCCATCACGGATCATTCCAAGGGATCGTCGATAGCACGCAGTTTGGATGAACGTCGCCTGTTAGCCCAGTGGCAAGAAATCGATCGCCTAAACGACGAGCTGGAGGGGATCTACTTGCTCAAGGGTATCGAAGTACACATCTTGGAGGATGGCCGCCTGGATCTTGCCGATACCATCCTCGGTCAACTCGATCTCGTGCTTGGCTCAATCTACAGTGATTTTGGGTTATCGCGTGCCAAACAGACCCGACGCATACAACGGGCCATGAATCATCCCCATTTCAGTATCTTGGCCGATCCAAGTGGTCGACTACTCGAGGAGCGTGGACCTATAAACGTAGACATGGCGCGTGTGATTCACGAAGCACGGAATCGTGGCTGCTTTCTTGAACTCAATGCCCAACCGAAGCGCCTGGATCTTGTCGATAGCTATTGCCAAATGGCCAAGCAAGAGGGTGTTTTGATAAGCATCGACTCCGGCGCCTACCGAACAAGTGACTTTGATAACCTACGCTTTGGTGTAGGCCAGGCGCGGCGCGGCTGGTTGACGCCGGCGGATGTACTCAATACCTCGTCACTGGGCAAGGTTTGCAAACTACTGAAACGTACCATGCAATGACGACGAATATTTCCAAGAAGATCTACGTGCTAGACACCAATGTTCTAATCCATGACCCGACGGCCGTATTGCGCTTTCAGGAGCACGACGTTGTACTACCCATCGTGGTGCTTGAGGAATTGGACGCCGCAAAAGTTGGCATGTCCGAGGTTGCACGAAATGTACGCGAGGTAAGCCGTGTCTTGGACGGATTAATCGAACGCGCCAACGGTGAAATTTCGCAGGGTGTGCAATTACCGTCGGTAGACAACAATAAGAAAAGTGGGCGTTTATATTTTCATTCACAAGCAGTCAAGAGCCCGCTCCCTGAGGGCCTCACACGAAACAGTTCTGATAACACGCTCCTTGGGATTACGCTCGATCTTGGCAAGATCCATAGCGAAAGGCAGGTTATTCTAGTCTCAAAGGACATTAATCTTCGTATCAAGGCTCACGCGCTGAGTATCCGTGCCGAAGATTACATCAATGATCAGGTGTCTGGTGACCCGGAATCGCTTTATACCGGCATGGCCGAGCCTGATCCCACATTTTGGGGAAAACTGGGTAAGCTGCATAAACAAGAACAACAAGAATGCTACACCATCAACGATTCGCATGTTCGTGCGTTCTACCCGAACCAGTTCCTCTACTCAGAAACCCCACAAGCATTTGCGGTCATGCTACGCCGACGGGCCGAGGGCACTGTGCTTGATGTCGTCAAAGACTACACGCAGGCACCGCAAGCCGTCTGGGGCATACACGCCCGCAACCGCGAACAAAACTTCGCGCTCAATCTGCTAATGGACACGGATATCGATTTCGCCACCCTGCTCGGACAAGCTGGGACCGGTAAAACGCTTCTCACCTTGGCGGCTGCACTCACCCAGACCCTTGAAGAGAAACGCTACTCCGAAATTGTGATGACGCGGGCCACGGTACCAGTGGGTGAAGATATAGGCTTTCTACCCGGTACCGAAGAGGAAAAAATGGGACCGTGGATGGGTGCGCTGGAAGACAATCTGGATGTGTTGCATGAGACCGGCGGCCGCGACCACGGGGCATGGGGTCGTGCGGTTACCCATGAATTTATCCGCAATCGTATACACATAAAATCACTGAATTTTATGCGCGGTCGTACATTCCTTAAGAAATTCATCATTATCGACGAAGCGCAGAACTTAAGCCCGCACCAGGTCAAGACATTGATCACTCGCGCTGGCCCAGGAAGCAAGATAGTCTGTCTCGGCAATATCGCACAGATCGACACGCCCTACCTGACGGAGACAACATCGGGGCTCACTTATGCCGTAGATCGATTCAAGGGTTGGGCACACAGCGGCCACGTAACCCTGCAACGTGGGGAACGCTCGCGTCTGGCCGACTATGCCAGCGAGATGCTTTGACGCACAGACTTAGCCTTGCGCCTGCGATAATCGCTTTTCGCTATGCTGGTGAGCAAATTCCATAAACCCATCCCTAGCTCGGAGTCGAAACTTCTGCCGCTGATAAACAAGGGAGAATGGCCTCTCGAGCGGTGGATCCAAAGGTCGGGCAACCAAACTTCCCAACTTCAGCTCCTTAACAAGAACGGCTCGTGAAACAACCGATACCCCAAAACCTGATTCGACTGCACCCTTGATCGCATCTGGGCTACCGACCTCCATAGCGATATTGAGGTCTTGGTATTGGACGCCGTTTCGTGCCAGATATTCACGAATAAATTCGCGCGTCCCCGACCCTTCTTCGCGCGAAACAAATGCAAGATCCAGCACCTCCCTAGATCTAACGGTTGGTTTTTTGGCAAGCGCATGTCCCGGTGGGCAAATAAACATGAGTTCGTCGTGCCAGCAGACCTCGACTGCTAGATGCTTGCTGGAAATCGGTGATTCGACAATACCCACATCGACCGCGTTGTTCTCCACCATCTGTACGACACCTTCGGAATTCGAAACCCGCAGCCGAATATTGACGGCAGGATACTCGCCTTTGAACTCGCCGAGCAGACTCGGTAACAAATACTCCGCAATCGTCGTGCTCGCGCCGATAATTAGAACACCACTAACGTCACCTGTAAGTTCCCGTACCTGATTATCCATTTCGCGGTACAAGGCGATGATCCTGTCCGCATACTCAAATACCCGTTCGCCAGCAGCAGTCAAACTAATGCGATTGTGAGTCCGATCGAACAAGCGTGCGTTAAAGTACTCCTCCAGCTGACGAATCTGGAAGGTGACCGCGGGCTGCGTCATGTGCAGCGCGTCGGCCGCCTTCGTGAAACTCAACAGTCGCGCCACTGTGTGAAATACCTGTAGTCTACGATCCGCCATACGATTACTCCCCGGACAGTGGGCCGAATGATGTACTTCGTTCGGGCTCAAGTTTATGGGCGCATAAAATTTCAGCACAACCGCACGCCTATTGATAGCCCGGCACCGGTGCAAAGCATCACCGCGCGCTATACGCTCGAGAGTGGGTCGATTGAATGGCACAGTAGCGATTGCTACCGCTGCCCGGGGGCGCTGGTTTAGAAACCCTCCAGCTTCAACTTCAGATCGGTCGCGCTGGTGGCGTACTGCAATGCGGTCTCGTCATCGATCAAACCCCTCTTAAAGAGATCGAAAAGACAGCCATCAAAACTCAACATGCCCTCGCCGACGGCGCCCTTCTTGATGAGGTCAGCTAGCTCTTTGACCTTAAGCGGGTCAAGAATCAGTTCACGTGCTAGCGCCGAGACAGTCATGATCTCACAGGCGACAATACGACCTTTGTTGTCCTTACGCGGAAGCAGCCGCTGACTGATTACGCCATGCAGATTCTGTGCGAGTTTTCCGCGAATACTTGCCTGCGCCTCAGGCGGAAAGGCGGTAATGATACGCGGGATACCTTCGGCCACCGCCGGTGCATGCATAGTCGACAACACCAAATGCCCGGTCTCGGCCGCGGTTAATGCAGTCTCGATCGTTTCCGGGTCACGCATTTCACCCAAGAGAATAACGTCTGGATCTTCACGCATCGCGGCGCGCATGGCATCGGCGAAGCTATTGGTATCCATGCCTATTTCACGCTGGGTGACAATGGAACGTCGCTCGGTAAACAAGAACTCGATCGGGTCTTCAATCGTGATGATGTGACGCGTTTGGGCCAGATTGATCTCGTTTACCAACGACGCCAAGGTCGTCGATTTACCCGATCCAGTGGCACCGGTTACGATAACTAGGCCGCGTTCTTTTTTTATGAAATTACCGACCATGTCCGGTAGCATCAATTCGGCCGGCCGCGGAATATCGGTGCTGATTACACGCAACACCATGCCGACGCTGCCGCGCTGATGAAATACGTTCGCCCGCACCCGGCCGATATCCTTGAACCCGAAGGAGAGGTCTACTTGGTAGTTCTTCTCATACTCTGTGATGTGTCGCGCCGACATCATATTGCGCGCGATCCGATCCAATAAGTCCGGCGGAAAGGCTGGAATCTCGCGTACCGCCCGCAGAATACCATCGATGCGCAGGATTGGATGGTTGCGTGCGCGCAGATGGATATCAGAGGCCTTATGCCGGACCGCCAGCATCAAGACCTGACCAAGTAGGCGAAGCGGATCGGTCGTGCCTATCGACCCTGCCGGGGCATTATCGGCGATAGCTGTGCTCGTGGCTTCAGTCATTTGCCCTTAACTATAGTCCATGATCCAGCCGGTGTAACAACACGCGATTCAGTGTCCTGCCTATATACTAAGCCATTATTTTGGCTTAACAAATGGTCGGCAGTGTTCCGGGCTACCGCGGGCAAGCAGGCCAAAAAAAGCCCGGCCGCTGGCGGCCGGGCTCCAGTACGTAGTTTGTTAATCGTTTTATCGCGTCTGAAATTTCCAATTGACCTGCCCGGCCAGGATGCTCGTATCGGCGTCGTACTCGCCCACCAGGTTGCCGCGGAACAGGTCTTCACCCGTTGCTGAATTGGCATTTTTATTTATGTCCGCGTCGTCGATAGCGACGAAGACATACGAAAAATCGAAATTGAGCCGATCATTTTTCTTGTAATCCACGCCAAACGTCAACCACGTGCGATCCTCGTCGGGTAGGCGTGCGCTTCTCACTTCAGCATTGGGGGTGGGCGACTCGTCAAAGGCAATGCCGAACCGATATGTCAATCGACTATTACGCATATAGGTGGCGCCGAACGAGTAGCGCCAAACGTCATCCAAATCGAAGGTATTCACGGTATCGGGTTGACTCGATTCAAACTTGATACGTAGTTCCGGTAGTCGGCCCCAACGCGTCTGGGTGGCATCGCCCATCACCGCCCACTGTGAGTTCACTTGGTGGTGCACACTGATCGACGTAGTGGCTGGAAATGTAACGTCGGCTTCAACATCGGCGTTAACAATGCCGGCACCCGCCGCCAATGTTGCTGAACCTGGGTCGCGGGTCGTGACATCGGAATCCCCTTCTAGTTCAAGTCTTATGACTGACCGATGGGCAACACCGATGCGCGTACGATCATTGAGCTTGAACAGAACACCGATATTGTATCCATAGCCTGTGTCATCTGCTTCAACCTCGGCCTCACCGTCATTGGCTTGGGGCGCTAAGCCAAGTGTGCTACACACCGGCAACGGTTGGGTCAAGAAACAAATGCTTCCGAAGTCGAGGGCTTGGCTTAGGGTTGCATCGACAATCTGCACATTGATACCACCCCCAATGGACACTTGGTCGGTAAGCTGGTAGCCCACGCCTGGATTGATGTTGATCGTTTTAACCTCGGATTCAAGGGCATGATAGCGACCAACCCAACCGTCGTCATACTCCGTCCGCAGCCCAAAGGGGACATTTAACCCGATGCCAAATGTGAGGTCATCGTTGATGGGACGGGCATAATACAGGTTGGGAACCAGTGCATCATCACCGGCATCACCACCGTCGCCCCCGGTCAGCGGCCCGGAGGCAGGCCCCAGTAACGCCGTGGTAGTAGAACCTTGGTTATCGAAGTTCGTAGAAGGCAAGATGAGATGGCCACCGACAACGAGTTGACGGCCCTCCAGACGGGTTAGACCGGCGGGGTTATACCACACCGTGCTGGCATCTTCGGCAACAGCGGCCCCGCCGGCATTGGCATTTCCCGCCCCGCGCGGCGAACTTTCTTGAACCTGAAAAAACGCGCCAAATGCTGAACCTGAAAATAGAGTGAGCGTACTGGCAAGCACGAAATAAAATCGTATTCTAGACAGATGCTTCATATCTCCTCCCCGCCGTCTCGCGGCCAAGCTTAGAAACCCACAAAGGCGCCGACGGTCTCTATACAACCTCTTGTTAAACTGAGCTCTTCGAGGACAGGGTCGGTCGCCCGCCCATTCGAGAACGTCTTATCGTACTGTGACTGGGCACAGAAATGAAATCCTACCGGCCAATTTTGCAGTACGGGTAAACTTGGTAACGCGCCCGCGGGCGATTTTCTGGCGCTTATTGCGCTGGAAAACAGGTAAAACGGCGCGCCACACCGGCGCGCCTTGGGTACTGCGTTGGCGGCGGTTCTGAGAAAATCGTGGCGCCTCAAGTGTGCGACACCCAGGGCGGTGCCATAAACCCAACTATCGTACGCAGTTCCTGGATTATGGCTCGGGGACGAAACGAACACAGTGAATCGGCGGCAAATGAGTTGAAACGTTGGTCCAGTGATCGCCGCTGTCCTCGCTCACCCACAACGAGCCCGACGTGGAGCCGAAAGCAAGGCAATCACCCGTTCCATCGACATCGAGCGCGTGACGATAGACGAGATCATAGGCATGTTCTTGTGGTAGGCCTTGCCGCAGTACATCAAAGCTCTTGCCGCCATCACGCGTACGGGTCACCACCACTTTGCCGTCTACCGGAAAACGCTGCTCGTCCTTAATCGCTGGCACGAACCAAGCGGTGTCCGCGTTAGCCGGATGCACTGCCACTGCGAAACCGAATGCAGACGGTGATACGCCGCTAAGCGCTCGCCAGGAGTGACAATTGTCGGTACTAAGATAAATGCCGCCATGGTGCTGACACCAGAAAACATCAGGCTCGGCAGTACACTGGACAATACGGTGGGTGTCCTGAATGTTCGGATCGCCCGCGACCTCGGGGGGCGTGTAAGGTGCCTGCATGCCCTGACCACCAAGCTCCCAGCTTTCACCACCGTCGGTGGTCCGCCAAACGCCGCCACACGAGATACCAATAGTTACCCATTGCGCATCGCGCGGATCCACACAAACGGAGTGAATACCTGGATAGTCTGCGCCGCCGCCAAACCACTGTTTACGCTCATCGCGATTCCATAACGACTCGACAAATGTCCATGACGCACCACTGTCCTTGGAATAGAACAGGCCACCAGGAATGGTGCCACACCAAAGCACGCCGGCGTCACTTTGCTCCAAGGACCAGATACGCTGCAGACTCCACGGGATTGGTGTCTTACGCATCGGATCCAGATCTTCGATGCCTTCGGGTTTGGGTGGATAGGTCGGTACTTCGCACTCTTCCCAGGTGGCGCCACTATCGCGCGAACGATGCAGTTTCGCGCCAAAGTGTCCATGCTCGAGCGCTGCATAAAGAAACCCATCGTGCGCGCCGGGCAGTACCATCGACACGTTATCCCCAAGAAACGCGGTACGAGTGATTGACCATTCTGACCTTGCCCATTGCACCGTGAACAGGCCTTTTCGTGTTGCAACAGAAACGATGCCGCTCATGTGTCACCTCTTCGAGATCTAGCCACCCGACAACGCCTGCATGACATAGACCGTGGCGCTCGCCGATACACGATCGCTAAGACCCCTTGGGTCACTGATTTGCGCACCATCGACAAAAACCACCATGTGTTTGCGAACCCCGCCTTGATCATCGAGGATGTAGCTGCGCATAAGCGGTTGCCGAACAAACACGCGTTCCAAGATCTCGCGTACGGTCTGTCCTGGTACTTCCATCGGCGGACACGGAATGTGGCGTTGGATGTTAGCGGTGAAGGTAACCTTCGCCACGCGAGCTCACTCCACCCAATCGAAAGTTCGGGTTACTGCCTTGCGCCACTGATTATATAGGTGCTCGCGCTGATCCCTGGGCAAGGCTGGCTGCCACGCCTTGTCTTGATGCCAATAATTACGTAAGCCAT
>JAOTYM010000064.1 GCA_029861845.1 Gammaproteobacteria bacterium
GATCCCACATCAATGCTTTATCGGCTTCGGTGTAGTAAATCCTCGTCGGGTAGCCCATCTGCAACATCCTCCTCTCCGGTGGTAGAGTTTAGGTGTTGCATCCACCCATTGAGCCCGCAGTCGTAAGCCGGCGTTCGTGAATGTCCGGAAAACCCAAAGCGGGGATTCGGACCACGTCTTTTTACCTCCCGCGAGCAATTGCTCGCGGCATGACAGCGGACGCTAATTAGTAGTCAAGTATTGGGGATTCGAAACCAAAACGCAGTCGCTTTGCATTTCATCCAAGTCACTCTGATTCATCTATAAAGGTTCGCTTCGCCACGGTCTTCATCCAACGAACATACTGTCGTGTTGACCAACCGCATTCGCCGGTGAGGTTTTCCCAGTTCGGTACCAAAAGCATCGTCCACAAAGCGGCGGCAAGCCAATCTGATACCGTATCTAGCAGGACGTCGTCCTTGCCATCGAAGAAATGGTTGGTGTCTGCGACTCTGATCTCCCGGTAGGCTTTGTTACCGGCTGCGCGTGCGGCCGTCGCCCGTTGCGCCACACTTCGCAGAACCTGCGGCAGGTCGTCACTGCCGTATAGGTCCAGCACCGGGATGTGGATTCGGCCGAGCAAAGACACCGTATCCATGCGCGGCTCGTCGGAACGCCCCCCCATACCAATGGCAACAAGGGCCCGGACATCCGCCGCCTCACCGGCGAGATAATGCGCAGCCATTGTTGCCCCGAGACTGTGCGCAGCAATCACGATCTCCGCGACACCCTTTGCTTTCAGGAACCGGATACCCGCTTCGATGCGCGGACCCGCCGTGGCGATCAGCGGCGCGTATTCAATCGCCTCGGCCTCGTTGGGTAGAATGGGCATCTGCAGTGATAGCGTCGACATACCGCGTTCGGCCAGCCCGGTGCGCAGCGGGTAAATCACCTGGTCCCAGTTCGGGTGTACGCCAATGCCGTGCATGACGATGACACCGCGCTTTGGATCGTCCGCTTGCGCCTGGGTATAGATCGCCAAAAACCGGTGGCCGCCTGCTTCCAGCCACACCGCGTCACCCTCGATCAGCATGTCCACGATCTGCTCCGCCCAGCGCTGCTCCTTCGCGAAATCTGATGCCGGCAGGTTCGGTGCAACCAGCAGCAACGGAATGAATATCAATACCAATCGTGTAAATAGTCTTTGGCTCATCACTGTAATAAAAGCTGCTTTTCGGTTGTTCGTGACACGCCCTGCTGGCGTAGACCTTAATAATGTGATTCTGGTGCAAATCTATATTTGACGTCACTGAAACACAAGCCGGTGCTTGACGAGGTCTAAACCAGACGGGCTGCAGGGCGCACCTGCCGGATACGACCGTACACCCTCATTCAGAACAAAGTAAAGCGAACCCTCACGGATAGGACGCTACGCTGGGTCAAGGAAGCGTAATGCGCAGGCCCGAAGCTTACTGTCGATGGCGAGATTTGACAGCGCCAAGTCGCGATGCTTCTCATCGATCTGTAGGCGAATCCGTATCGCCCAAATCTCCTTGAGTTTCGGCGGCGTCTTCTGACCCACCAGTTTGCCTTTGTTCCAGGGTGCTTTCCTCGGTTTGTGTTGAAGTAACGGATACATGTTCTGACTCCGTTGTTTTGAGTGGAGATCAGATCTTGTATCCTCTATAGCAGAAGTAGGTCGGGAACCGGTCGGTGGAGCATTCCTGGAGCGAAATGCTGAAATCGACCGATTGTGTTGAAAAAGTCCGAACTTCGAAGACGGCAATTTTCTGCCAAATAGCTTGCTTTGCAAGAATGTCATGCAGATACCACGTACGGCTTAACCAGGGGCTCCCTGTCGAGACATCGTGTCTCCCCGGTACCCCCCCCGTATCTAGAACCAGTTAACGCCGCCTAAGGGCCTAAGATTTTTTGTCCTCTCTGGATCGTTAAGGGTTAGAAGATGCCTGCCCATCGAGTAGCCGGTTAACGGCGCGATGCCGTTAAGTGGGCAGGCGTCTGCTAAGCCTCGAGGGAGGAAACCGCGGGGTCGTTGCTGCGGATGATGGGGTGATGAGATAGCGCTATGGGGATTGTAAGCGTGCGCGGGGCGAAGATATTGGTTGAGACGGCGGTCAATGCAGCGGCAGCCGTTGCAAGCGGGTGAGCGTGTATGGCAGTCGCTGCGAGCGCCGAGTTGAACGTCGATATGAGGCTTTGGCGCGGTGTTGGACAAAGCGGGCCCGCCACGGGGCGGTGTGGACAGTTCAGATAGGTTATTAGTGTTGGTTTGAGAAGCGTCATAGCTCGTTGATCGGCGGCGCTCGCGCAGCGTGCGTGGGGTCGAAGGTTTCGATGATGAGCATGGGCGCACCACAGGATTTGCACACATAGACACAGCCGACCGCGAGTTCGTTGTCAGCGCTATCGTCAGTTGAGTCCGGTGGTATCTGCAGGAGTTGGTTCGCCCGAGCTAAGTTGTCGGCGCGGTGTTTGTTGGCAAACAATCCATAGTGTCGGATGCGGTGAAAGCCTTGAGGCAAGACATGGATGAGGAAGCGGCGGATGAACTCGTCGGTGGCGAGCGTCATGGTCTTGTGGCGATAACGCTCATTGGCACGATAGTCTTTCCACTTGAAGGTGACACCACGCTCATCGAAGGCGATGAGCCGAGAGTTGGCGATCGCCACCCGATGGGTATAGCGAGACAGATAAGCGAGCACGGCGTCGGGACCGGCAAACGGGCGCTTGGCATAGACGACCCAGTCGCGCTTACGCAGCGGGCGTAAGAACGCGGCGAAGTCATCAGCGTTAGCGAGTGCCTGGTGTTGGCCGAAGAACTGTAGACGCCCGGCTTGATGGGCAGCGCTGAGTTGCTCAAGAAACAACCGCCGGAAGAGTCGCGAGAGCACGCGCACGGGTAAGAAGAAGCCGGGCTTACAGGCCACCCAACGGGAGCCATCCCTAGACAGGCCACCACCGGGCACAATGCAATGCAGGTGCGGGTGGTGGGTTAAGGCAGAGCCCCAGGTATGCAGCACCGCCGTGATGCCGATGCGTGCACCGAGATGCTTGGCGTGGTCGCGGAAGATATCCGCAACCTCCAGAGGTTGCCGAGACATGCCCGCGGCTTAGGCGGGCGGCAGCGTCAGGTACTCCAGTGGGCTTTTGACCTCGCGCAAGGTGCGTGTGGCGACATGGCTATAACGGGCGGTGTTCTCGAGCTTCTTGTGGCCGAGCAATACTTGAATGACACGGATATCGACCTTCTGCTCCAACAGATGCGTGGCGAAGCTGTGCCTGAGCGTGCGCATAGAGACACGCTTGTCGAGTTCGGCGGCTTCTGCGGCGAGCTTACAGGCGCGGTTGAGCTGGCGGGTAGAGAGCGGGTTCACCGGGTTCTGTCCCGGGAACAACCAGCCGCCCGGGAGCATTTTGCCTAGCGAACGACCCACCCGCCACCAGGTGCGCAACAGTTCGAGCAGTGACGCTGAGAGCATGGCATAGCGGTCCTTTTTGCCCTTGCCTTGCTCGACGCGAATGACCCTGCGATCGGCTTCGATGTCGCTCACCTTGAGGTGAATGACTTCGCTGGCGCGCAAGCCTGCCCCATAGGCCACCGATAGCGCAGCCCGGTGCTTGACGTTGGTGCTCGCCTGTAGCAGGCGCGCGACCTCCTCGACGCTCAGCACGACGGGTAACTTCCGCGGCTCGTACACGTGGCTCATCTTGGCCAGCGCATCGTTACGTGCGAGCGTCACTTCGAAGAAAAACTTTAAACCCGTGATTGTGGTGTTAATGGTGGTACTCGAGGTACCGTTGGAAACCAGGTGCAGCTGGAACCGTCGCAGATTTTCTGCGGTGGCGGTATCTGGGGACCGCTCAAGAAAACGGGTGAAGTTTTTGATGGCGCGGATGTATGCTAGCTGTGTCTTTGGTGAGAGCTTGCGCAGCGTCATGTCATCGATCATGCGTTGACGCAATGGGCTGATAGTCTTGTTAGACTGAGTCATGGGTCCATCTCCTGTGTTGTTGGTTACGGTGTGGTAACCACAACCTCAACACAGGACGGGCCCATGCCGCTAATAATCGTTCTTGGCAGGACCTCGCTACCGGTTACCGCGCGAGCGGTTTAGTCCGACGACCCCTATCCGCCTTCTGGCCTTCATGCTCCCAGACGTCCGGTGTTGAGGGCGGAGCAGTTATTCACACAGTTACGCTATGGAACGAAAGCGAATATTCGGCGCGGTGTCGCCACGGGCGGTTCTCGGCGTTCTACGGCACCACGGCGACGTCTCCTACTCCAGAAGCCGGGCCATAAACCTCGGAGGTTGCATTGCCAACATCATCGGATCACCATCGACGCAGAAGGAGCGTGCCATCTCGGGAATCCCGATTTATTTTCAGCGGATTATTCAACGTGGCGGACCAGTGGTGGGCTAATGGCCAAAGTAACGTCTCTTCCGGATAATGTGGATTTTGACGTCAACGCCGACGAGACCTTGCTCGAAGCGGCTCTGCGATCGGGCGTCACCTTCGCGCATGCATGCGGCGGGCGCGCAAAATGCTCGACCTGCCGCATTTGGGTGATCGACGGCCTGGAGGCCTGCTCGCAACGGACGGCGGCCGAGACGTCGATGGCAGAGCGTCTGGGCTTTACCAGCGAGGTGCGGCTCGCGTGTCAGCTGAGGCCCGAAGGCGAACTTCGTGTACGCCGGCTGGTGCTTGACGAAACCGATCTCGTGATGTGTAGTCAGCTTGACCGTGCCGTGGCAACGCGCGCTGGCGAGGCCAAGAACGTCACAATTCTCTTCAGTGATGTTGTCGATTCCACATCTATGTCGGAACGATTGTCGCCCTACGACCTGATGTACCTGCTCAACAGGTATTTCGTGCAAGTGGGCGACATTATCGAGCGCAATGGCGGCTTTATCGACAGGTTCATCGGCGATGGCGTGATGGCCATCTTTGGTCTTGAGGATCAGCCCAATGCGCAGCTCCATGCCGTCAATACAGCTCTGCAAATATTGAAAGTTGCCGAGCAAGTGAAGCCGTTTTTTGCATCCATGTATGACGTCGAATTTGATATCCGCGTCGGGCTGCACTACGGCGAGGCCGTTATCGGCTCGCTGGGATCGATCGGTCACGAACGCGTCACCGCCATCGGTGACGTGCCCAACGTGGCCAGCCGGATCGAAGCCGCCAACAAAGAGACTGGTACGCGATTGCTTATTTCCCAAGCTCTATATGACGAGGTCGAAGATGCGGTCGAGGTTGCCGATTTCGTCAGAGTACTGCTACGGGGAACCAGTGATCGAATTACGCTGTACGAGATCGCTGGGCTAAAACCCGAAACCCAGTCGGCGCTGAATGCCGGAGAGCTGCGCGAGACCGTGCAGTTCGCGGGCAAAAAGTGGATTCGTGTCTTTGCGGAAGACGAACTGGCCTTGAACGAATGGCGGATCATTGCGCTGGAAGGCTATGACGTGGTCGTCCTGCGCGGGGCCGACGGGTATTACGCCTTTAACAATGCCTGCCCTCACCTTCATCTGCCGCTTTTCGAGCGCAGGGCGTTGGCGGAGGGCGCGCTCGGCAATTATCCGGGCACGGACACGCCGCGCCCTATCTACAGCACGTTTACCGAGGACCGTGGTGTGGTTTGCCGATGGCACCACAGTTGTTTCGATGTGCAAACAGGCGAAGTCAGGGACTGGGCGACGCGGTTGCAGGAGGACGGCACCTCAAAAGGTTGGGAATTCCTGGGCGACATCTCGAAAAATCGAACGAAATTGCCGGTGTACGCTTGTCGCATTCGCGATGGCTACCTGTGGGTCGCGCTCGACTGAATGCACGGATACAAAAGGTTCGGCACGGATCGACACGGCGATACCAAGTTTAAGCCCGTTTCCATTTCCCAGTAACGAAATTCGCCGGTGGGTTGAAATAGAGAAACAATAGGTGGGTGTGAAGTCTCTCGGCGGACGTCCGAAGAAGAGCGCAATCCGGCCGTTCAACACTCGCGTTCGGGAAGTACCCAGACGGCTGTTCCTGGGCCGGTTGCTGCCTGTTGCAGAGATTAATTCGTAAATAACTGAAGGGCAGCTCTAAGGGCCTGCCCCAAAAGGATGACTGTCCTATTTGCAAGGATGAGGATTAGGCAGATAGTGATTCGACGACACGGAGGGCGCAATTACTGAGTAGGGTGTTCTTTTTGCTTTGCAGGCGTCTTTTTTACCAGACCGTGACGGGGAGGAATCGATGCCGCCGCGATCCGAAAAAGGGGCGTTTCACGAAGCGTGACGCAGCCCGCATTTTGCAACGGGCCTGGAAAAACTACGGAAGTCTTTTCGCGGATATGTCGAGTGAAAAGACGGTCGGCAGTCGGGCCATGGTACGCAGCGGTATCTGGAGTCTGGCCGTATACCGAACGATCCGTGAGACGGGCGTCGAAGAGAACTACGCGACGGAACTATGCACGGATTATCTGTGGAAAGCCTACAAGCGCCAGGTGGGGATACAGCGGCTGATTGCTCGCGTTTTCGTTCGTGACGGCCAGAGGCAAATGAACATGATGCAGCGTATGTTTCTACGCTTTCCGCCCCCGGATACGATTGCGAGCTTACAAAAACCTCCAGCGGCTACTGCACACGATTTAGGTAACCGTATCCATAGACCTTCAGCATCGTGGTTGGATGGTAGGCTGGCCGACCCGTATCGTTAGCTTCCGTCTTGAACCCGAGGCCTGAGATATCCAGGTCGTCGATAAAGACAGCGATCACCCGAACTGGGCTGTCCTCACCCACATAATCATCAAGTCGTTCGGGAAACAGCGTGGACTGGTAGCGATTCTCTCCTTCTATGAAACCATTCATTGATCACCCCGGCAGCCGGAAAGTGTGATTATATCTCCCGCAGAGTTTTCACACATACATGGTCGCCCCCCATTTTGTCAAACGTTCAATCAATGATAGTAGGCAGGTAAAGATTGCAGCCATATATCCGGACTTTTAATCAAGGGAACAAACCTTGTGTCCCTGATGGAATCTGCTGGCAGGTGCCTTTACAGCCTGACGAGCTTTTCGCTCCCTGTGTGAAATAGGTTTGACCTGCCACGGTCTGACCTGTCTTGCCATCATGTCATCATCGCCTGAGCAATCGTGGTGTGCATCCTGTGTTTTATTTCATGTCAAGGACAGTCATGCTGCGAGTTCATAACCTGCATCGTAGTGGCGTCTATGGGCCAGCAACGCCCAGACGACGCGAGCGTTTTTGTTGGCTCGAGCCACGGCGGCGACATTCATATGCCGTCGCTTGAGCATTTCTGTCGACCAACTATCCGTAGGCGTCGTTTTGCGTTCGGCGACGCGTATCGCTGATCGTGCCCCATGGACCATCAACATTCTCAGGTATCCGTCACCCCGTATGCTGATCCCTAGCAACAGCACTTTACCCCCGCTCGAGTGCTGACGGGGCACCAGCCCCAGCCAGGCAGCCAGTTCACGACCGTTGCGAAAGCTTTTGGCATCGCCAATCGATGCCACCAAGGCAGTGGCGGTCAACGGCCCTATCCCGGGAATCTTTACCAGCTTCTGGCTGCCCTCGTTGGATCGATGCCAGGCATTAATCTGCGCTTCTACCTCTTGTACCTGACGATGGAGAAAGGGATTCGCCTTGGTCGGTACTTGATGAATTCCCACATTCTTAAGCTTGGCGCTGTACAAAATAGTGACTCCACAGAGGGAAAAGCACTTTTGATTCCACCCGCTGTGATCACAAAGTCACGTTTACCCTTTTCATTGACTGAACCAAATTCAAAGGTTAGATCTGGGTTGATCTTTTTTCATTTCTTGCGAAAGTTTGTCGCAAATAGATTCGCGATCTCGTTCGAAATCAAAAAGCAGTCCTTCATTATTATCGAACCACTTCCGAAACGTTTGTTCCATGGAACCGCCAAATACATTTGAAGAAGAAAATATTGCCATGATTGTTATTATCAGTTTGAGTTTTCTGATGTCATTGAAACGTACAACGTTTGCGTTAACCTGCGGGCCGGGCCAGCCGGACCGTCAGGTTCAACCCGCGGTTAGCCAGCGAACCGCCACCATCAGCCGCTTTGGGAAAACGACACCTTGAAAGATTCGGAGTGACCGACCGTGATTGGCCGAAATCTTCCGACGGACACCACAATCCTGTAGGATCGTGGATTCCCGAGCTTCTTGGCCATCACGTCTACCGAATACGCCACGCCTGTTCTTTCCACCTTGTCTCGACGGCCTCGCTGGATGACCTCGAGAACGGACTGCTCACTAGTGGAGAGCGCGCGCTGATAATCTTGGATGATGCCAAGAACGACATCGCGGTCGGGAGACTTGCGAAAGCGGAGTTCCTTGACGAGAACCGCGAGACCGGCGGGAATGACGAAAAGCAAATAGAGTCCAATGATGCCGACGACGTTCCAAAGAATGATCTTCATGGTGTTCTGAGTCTGGCTAACGGCTCACATGAACGGTGCGAGGTACGAGCATCCGGCGATCGTAGGGAGCGTACTTGGGCCCGGTCACATGCCCCTCTGCGTCAATGGGGTTGTGCTCTGTGATAACAACGCGTCGACCGGAGACTCGCACTAGACGCACGTTCGGAGCAAGAGTGTATTTTGCCGTACTTTGCAGACCGCGCATAACTAATCCCGGCAAGCGTTTCATGTGTATCCCGCCATCTCACCGCCGCAATCGAGTCAGGCAGCGAAATCAGTGTATCGGAACCACGCCGTACGGGATGGGCGGTGTCTTCGAGTAAAGCTCAAGACCGGTAAACCGGTTTTCTTCCATGAGCTGTATAAAGCGGGTGGACACCACGCAGACTCGCCCCGCGATATCAAACGTGCCTTCATTCTCTGACTGATAGCTGTGGTAGACTTGAAAATCAGTGTCGGCCGGCTCCCCGCGCTCGAAATAGGGTGTACCGCCACCAAAAAACAGGTACACCGTTCCACAGCTGGTGCAGCGGCGTCGGATTCTGATTCTTCTCACATGCGGTGGGTGCTCGGGTCTGGCGGTGACGATCAACTGAAATTTGTTCGCCCGGGCCTCCAGTTCCGCGGAGCTGTCTTCCAGCGCCAGGTCAGACTGACTGAATCTGTTTTGGCTTTCGAGGCACGGCACGGTCCTGAAGCCGGTAAACCCGTGCTCGTGCAGGGAGTCCTTCAATCGCTTCGAAATGATATAGATGTGCGGGTTTATCTGTTCCGGCAGCTCCATGATGTCGAGTGATTTCGACCTGGCCGGATCGAACACGATTTTCGTGTGCTGTCGGCCTCCGACCCGACACATGGTCTGCTCATCACCGGCACAGCGCGATTGCCAATCCATATACTCGGGTTTTTCGTACTCCTTGTCGACCTTGCCGTTCAGTCGATAGTACGGGTAGTCAGACACCTCCTTGCCGCTAACCCGGACCAAGTCCTGTGCGAAGATATCCAGCCTCAGCCGGTCTGCGAGGGCGAGGAACGCGGAATGCTCCGCCGACTCCGGCTCGAAATAGTAGCCTGCGGACATTTCGAAAACGCTGTGCGCCTGGAAGCGCTCGGAGATTTCGACCGGCCAGCTCCATCCGGGATCTGGGTCATGGCTGAAATAGCTCTTGTAGACTTTCTTCACTACAGCAGGTTGATGATATCCTGAATGGCTATGTTACCATCCCGCTGCATTGCCCGAGCCCAGATCTGAGGTGAGAGATACGAGCGTGGTTCACGATAGCCATGATGACCCGACTTGGTGGTGCTGCGTAGGTTTAGCTTTTCTTAAACCCCACAAAATCTACGCAAGGAGTTTTAGTGAAAGGACTCGATGTGGTGCAGGTTATTGTTTTTGAGGGTGGCCAGGGGCGGAATTGAACCACCGACACGCGAATTGTCAGTTCGTTCATTAGATTGCGACTGTTTGATTTAGAAACCGACCACCAGGACGCCCGTTGCGTAATTGGTCTTACGTTGCATCACCGTGCAGGACTGGTTCTGGCAAAAGTTCCGCACGCAATGTCAGGGTGAAGAACGTCTGATTTATTCGCTCCCTTTCTAATGGTTTCCGAAATGTCGGCTTTCGGGCCAAAGGACTAAACCGCTCGCGCGGTAACCAGTAGCGACCTGCACGATCACTTAGCGTCGTATTACAGCCACACCGGACGTCCCTCGATTGATCCGGAACTGATGATCCGCATGTTAATCGTCGGTTACTGCTTCGGTATTCGTTTTAGCGCTACGTGCCGGTTCGGGTTTTGTGGCGAAGGGTCACTCGCCGTCCGTTCTTCCAGTTCCTGTGCGTTTGTCGCCGACCGTTTTCCAAACGCAACGGTTTTTTCCCGCTGCTTTAGCTTCATACATGGCCTGATCGGCAAGGTTTACAAGCTCGGTCGGCGTGCCATCAGGCTTCGCGGCACAAGTGGCTCCCCCCAAGCTTACCGTCACCTGCGGGGTCGCGACGGCAGGTGCATGGCCGATCTCAAGCTGGCTTACGGCGCTGCGTAAGCGCTCCGCTACCAGCGCCCCGCCATCAGCATCCGTAAACGGCAACAGCGCTACAAATTCTTCACCGCCATAGCGTGCCATAAGATCAGTCCGTCGCGGGAGTGAACATCGCAGTACATCGGCGACCCGCTTTAGGCATTCATCGCCCTGGGTATGCCCATAGTGGTCGTTGTATTGTTTGAAGTTATCGATGTCGATAAGCACCAAGGAAAGCGGGAATGTTCCGCGAACCGCATAATACCATATTTGTTCGAGGTACTCGTCCAACAGACGCCGGTTCGCGATGTTAGTCAATGGATCGCGCCGCGCCATTTTTTCCGCATTGATGCGCGAAACAAAGGCGGACGTAAAGATGCCAAATATCTGTCGGCCGATCGCGTACATCGTCAACATAAACACCAATGTCAGCCCACCGATCAGGGTCGGAATGAAACCCCCGATAGCGAACATGCGTACGCTAATGGGAACCACGGCGGCGAACAGGTATATTGAGAACGCAGCTTTACTCATGGCCAGTGTGGAGAGGCTGCCGATGACCATCCCCCCCACCATCAGTATGACCAATGCTTGATATTCGATGCGATCCGCGGGCATCAACAGTGCGGCTGAGCCCCAAGCGGCGCCGGATAAGACTGCGGCAACAACGTAAAATCTGATCCAATGGCTGCTTTCTTCGGGTGAATGCCGATCCCGCTGATAGAGCCATCCCAGGCCTATTCGCGCGGCATTCAAGACCAGCAGCGCCAGGACCCAGCCGAGGATATGCGGGTGCGGCGTGACTGACCAAAGCAGCACTGACAGAACCGCCGCGATAATGATATTGATGACCGGCGCCCAGACAGTATGGGCATACAGATGCTCGACTTGCTTAAGTCGGAAGTCGCCCGACGGCTGGCTAGCGGTTTCAAGTATGTCCATAGAACGATGACCTAGTGTGATGTTTCTCCAGACCAAACCTGTGCCACGAGTTTGTAACCACTTGCGTACCTAGGCGCAGCTACGGATTGGCAATCGTCGGCGCTGTCGAGCTTTGGCCCAGGTGGTCATGAAGCCCCGTTTGCGAAGGACCCGCGTTCACCGTTTTTTAGCTGTCTGGTTATCGAGCTGCCACGAAAACCTTCGCAGGGCGGCGTTTTGCTTGGGATTGCGTTCACGTTTGATAGACGTTGCCGCTTTGTGGTCGTTGACACATGCAATGATCTCAAGCGGATTGATCTTAAGGAGCCGGGCAAGCTTGACCATGGCCTCGTCAGTGGGATGGCACACCCCATGATACCAATGCAACAGGCGATTCTTGGGCACGCCGACCTTGTGGCAAAGCTCATTGTTTGTCCCAAGCTCGTGTCTTTGCTTGGTTTCGTCTAAGTAACGTTTTAGGGATTTCAAGAACGTAACGCCCCGTATGTTCGTGGAGTATACGTAGCCCAGCGTGGATGACAATTAGGGTGAGCTATTTTTCTTAAACTTTTCAATATCTTGAAAGAAACTGCGATTCATCAACGACGGGCCTGGAATTAGAACTACATTCCTACTTAATTAACCCCCAGGACAGCAGCACTTGGCTTAAGGTGAGGGGCATTATGCGAATTTGGCGACTGCAGCCGATAGTTTTGGATTCGACAAGCTGGCAAGCAAGCGCCTACCACCGCGAAGTCATTGTTCGGGCGAAGGACGAATCGGAAGCCCGTCAGGTTGCGATACGAGAATTTGGAATCGCTACTAAAGTTAAACTTGGCCAACGCATTATCGCACCCATCTTAAGGTGTCCACGAAACCGGGGCAGGTCCTCACAGCGGAAGTTCGCGGGACTGCATACTTACGATGCGACGCCAATTCTACGAATGATGGCAGGTTCGGCGCTGGCGGCTCCATTTTCGTGTCAGCCAGTCATTGGATGACTTAGCGTGCCGTGTTAATCCCATCATTCGTGGATGGCTCAATTACTACGGCGCCTATCAGCGGTCATCACTGGTTCCCGTGTTGCGGCACATTGACCGTTCCTTAATGAAGTGGGTCACGTGGAAATACAAGAAGAAAGGCAAGTACTCCAAGCGTGCCAGACGCTGGCTCGGGCAGGTAGCGCGCTACCAACCAGGGCTGTTCGCGCATTGGCGCCTTGGTGTCCCTTTCCCGGCTGAATGATGGGAGCTGTATGAACGGAGACGTTCACGTACAGTTCTGCGAGCGCCTCGGGGTGAAACTCCCCGGGGCTACTCACCAGCCTAGAAACAGCCGGTCAGGTGATAGAATTGCGACCGGTTGAGATGGCAACCCGAAGCGGACGTTCGTGAATGTCCGAAAACAAACCGTGAATGGGTATCAGTCCGCGCCGAACTCAGCCCGCAGACGCTTGGCGGCCTCGGCCATCGCCTTTATCTTGCCGAAGGCGGCCTCGCGCGGGAGGTATTTCATTCCGCAGTCCGGGGCGAGGGTGACGTTCTCCGCTTTGACGTAGGGCAGCGCCCGCTTGATGCGCGCGACAATGGTCTCTGGCGACTCGACGTTCATGTCCGAAAGATCGAGACAGCCGACCATAATCTTCATTCCTTCGAGCTGGCTGAGCACTTCACAGTCAAGCTTCGATTGTGCGGTTTCGACCGAGATCTGGTTGCACGAACATCCGGCCAGCTCCGGCAGAAAGGAGTAGCCCGACGGACGTTCATGGATGATGGCAGCGTAGCCGAAGCAGATGTGCACGGCGGTGGTCCCACTGATCCCTTCGAGCGCACGGTTCAACGCCTTTAGCCCGTACTCGCGCGCCTTTTCCGGGCGCGCCTGCATGTACGGTTCATCCATTTGCACGATGTCAGCGCCTGCGGCTAAGAGATCGCGGATCTCCTCGTTGACGGCGACCGCATAATCCATCGCTGCCGCCTCCTGGTTCGGGTAGTAATCGTTTTGTGCCTGCTGGGACATCGTGAACGGGCCCGGAACGGTCATCTTGATCGGCTTATGCGTGTGCGCACGGAGGAACTTCACGTCTTCGATCTCCACAGGGTGCATGCGCCGAATCTTGCCGACGATACGTGGCACCGGATTCGGATGGCCTGAGCGGTCGAGCGCAGTGCCGGGGTTGTCGATGTCCACACCCTCGAGCGCCGTGGCGAAACGGTTGGAGTAGCTCTCGCGCCGGATCTCACCGTCGGTGATGATGTCGAGTCCGGCCTCTTCCTGTTCGCGGATCGCGAGCACGGTGGCATCGTTTTGTGCCTCGGCGAGCCACGGCTCGGGCACGCGCCACAACTCTTTCGCGCGCACGCGTGGCGGAAAACGCCCGGCGAGCTTCTTACGGTCAATCAGCCACTCGGGTTGGGCGTAGCTGCCGACGAGCATCGTGGGAAATAGCATCGTCTCTCTCCTCCTCCGTTTAGGGTGTACAAGGTCTCGGTAATTACATGAGCTGAACAAGCTGCTTGCCGATGTTATGTCCCCTGAGCATGCCGGTGAAGGCTTCCGAGGCGTTCTCGATTCCCGTTGCAATCGTCTCACGATACCGCAGGCGACCGGAGGCGACCAAGTCTTCCAGCTCGGCTCGGGCCTCACTCCACACCTCGCGATAGTCACTGAGCAAGAATCCTTGAAGACGCAGTTTCTTGTCGAAAATCAAACGCGTGTTCTTGACGCCGTAACACCCACCTTCAGCGTTGTACTGGCATAGGACTCCGCAAACCGGCACTCGCGCGGCTCGGTTCAGGCACGGCAAGACGGTGTCGAGCATCTCGCCACCGACGCTGTCAAAATAAACATCGACGCCATCGTTCGCCACGGATTGGATTTGTTCTGCCAGATCGCCGCGCTTGTAGTCGCAACAGGCATCAAAACCGAACTCATCGGTGACGATTCGGCATTTCTCTTCACTCCCAGCGATCCCGATCGCCCGACAGCCCAGTGTCTTAGCGATCTGGCCGACAGCGCTGCCGACCGAACCTGCCGCCGCAGAGACAAGGACGGTTTCACCGGCCTTTGGATTTCCGATTATTTTCAATCCTACCCACGCCGTCACGCCGTTCGATCCACAAGCCCCGAGATAGGCGGTTAAGGGAACGTCTTTTTTCGTTGCAATCTTGAAATCGAGATTCGACCCGTCCGAGATGGCATGTGTCTGCCAGCCCAATCGCCCAACAACGCGATCACCGGGCGTGAAATCGGGGTTGTTGCTCTCGACGACCTTTCCCAGCACGCGACCGACCATTACTTGCCCGGGTGTCATCGGGTTCCCACTGTACGTCCAGCCGCCTCCCATGAGCATTCGCATATACGGATCGAGAGACAAATACAGATTGCTGATCAGAACCTGGCCCGCTGCAAGATCCGGTAGGGGTGTTTTGACGATCTCGAAATCCTCGGACGTTGGAAAACCGTGGGGCTCCTGGCGGAAAAGGACTTGGGTGTTCGTCGGCTTCATTGTCAGACGTTGGGGGAAACCCCCAGTGATCAGCTTTAACTACGCCTTATTCTTACTTGGCAAGCTGTACCATACGCAACTCGCCCTTGAACGAAAAGGGTCATTCCTATGCACGGCGGGACCTTCCCACCACTGAAAGACACCCCCGAGGAGCTTAAAAGGGCGCTCGGCGACTTTCCAACCGATGTCATCGTGATGAAGCCTGGCGAGACGCGGGCGTTTTAGACAACAGTCGCCCTCGCGTAGAAGTTTCAAATCAGATCCAGGTCCGGACACGACCTCCTGGTCTCGCATCAGGTGGTCGGTGGGTAATTCCCAGAAGCCCGCTTGGCTGAACGTCTGTATATGGACTTATATGGGCGCCTCCGTTTTGGCAAGCGATATCCGGGTGAAACACAACGAGGATCAGAGCGGAGGGCAAGACCCCTCCGAAAGCAGAAAGGACTACCAACGGCAGGTGGATTAACTTAGTTTTTGGGGGTAGGCAGAGCAGGGGGCTTAATAGAATTGCAAGCCGACTGGGCGTCCATCACCCGTCATTGGCAACATTAGAGCATCGCGCCTGTGCCAGAGCGAGAAATCTCAGTTTCTAGGCAGCCCACGTTAAGCTCGAGGGTTGACCTCCCGGTCTCTCATCAGGTGCTTGTCGTTGAGCAAATGGCTCAGATGGGAAACCATATGCTCGTAATGTGATCCTTTCCAGTAGACCTTGCCACAATCGAGGCAGCGGTAAAATTCTTGGTAATGTTGCTTGGTTAACGGCTCCAGTCGGTCGAGCACGACCGCCTTCGCAACAGATTGAATCTCGCCATTGCATTCGATGCAGCGATGGAAAGGCTGGACCTGGTGGGACAGATCCAATCGGTTCAGAACTTCTTTCAGTTGTGTGTCCGGGTGTGTACTCCGAACCCAATAGCCATGGCTGATGATCTTATGATGAAGTAGGCGCCGATCACGGGTGAGAATGATGCGGTGTTCATGGACGCCGATATCCACCACGTCGCGATCCGTGTAGTCATTGCGGTAGCGGGCGTCGAAGCCGCATAAGCGCAGACGCCGGGCGAGCTTACCTAGATTGACATCGAGCATGAAGGCGGGGCGTCGCAAGGGTTCATCGCGCAGACGGAGCAGTGGTGTGACATCCAAACTTTCAAACATCGGGTACACTGCGACCCGATCATTATTTTGCAGTTGGTAATCAAAGCCGACGGACTGGCCATCGACGATAATCAATTCGATCTCTGGGTGCGGGACCCCGAGGGCCTCGATAGGATCTTTGATGCCGGGTTTGCCTTCGAACGAGTAGGTTACAGTCTGCTTCTGTTGTGCAGGCGGCAAGAAGTCGTTGAGTTCCTCGTAAAAGCGAAAGTGTGCGGTTTTCATAAATACTTTGAGACAGATTTAGTTTTCTTACGAGTCTCAGGCGAGGTTATCGGAACCCGACTGGGCGCCCATCATCTGCCACTGGCAACATTTGACCACCGCATCTGCGAAAGAGCAAGAAATCTCACGCTAGGTCGCGCCGCAACTTCAAACGGCACCACCAGCCCACCCACAACATCTCAGATTTTCGATTCGGTAAGAAATGAATCAGATTGTTAGTCATCTGTTGGACCACTCATGTTAGGTATCTGGCGATGTTGAGCGTCACTAGAATACTAGGAGAAATTTGGACCGTTAGCGCTTTCTTAATCTTCTTTTCCGGTGGACCCGTTAGTGCTGAAACGGGCCAAACGCCGGCACCAGAGGCCGTCGAACTAGGAAAACAACTTTATGAGAAACATTGTCAGGTTTGTCATCGGAAACACGGGGTGGGGGAACCACCGATTCTTTAAATGAAACCTCGCATGCCTGCCACCATAGCGATGAACAGCTAGTAGAGGTGGTCCTTAATGGCCTGCGCAGAACCAATCGCATGCCGGCCTTCAAACTAATACTCTCGAAAAAAGAGGCCTACGATATTGTGGCATATATAAAGAGCTTGTGGAGTCCAAGGGTTATTGCTTGCCAAGGGCCTAAGCATATGAGGTGCATGTAGCCCAATGTGATTTTTCAGGTGGAGTAGCCGACCCTTACCGCATTCGAATGCGCTTGGGAATGCCATTCTTTTCAAGTAGTTACCGCGACGGGGTTCAGACCGCCGATAGGTGGGATCCACTCGCCCAATTAGCCCAGGAACTTATCGATGAGGCTCTTGAAGGAGCCGAAGTCTTGCGCAACTTTGGGTAACGGTAGGCCCCGCAGGTGACGCGTATCGAATTTTCCTGTCGAGAATACGAAGTCCGTTGACATTTCGTCCACTCGTAACCGCGTATGGCCCATCCTCGGCGATAGTTAATGTCATCGGATGACTATATCCAGCAGGGACGAGAATAACGATTTTTGCATTAACGGCCCCACCCTGATTTGATTTCTCCACCTCGTTGTGCTGTTATTTGGTACCTTAACGGGTGCGCAAAAAAAAGATGGCGTACTATTCTGCGCAACAAACAGATAGTTTATTATTCTTTGAAGTCTCTTTACGCTTTCTGTCGGGTTTTCCCCGTCTCTCATAGATAGATACGCTCGCGCGAACGCGCAAGCCTGCCAGGGAATGGTGGAAGACTACTACGTCCTCTAGTTGGGCCGAAAGGAGGAAGCTATGAATACCACAAGCAAGATATCCGAAACTTCAGTCGGAGGGGGGTTAAGTCTTCTCCTGAGCCGCCTCACCGAGGTTGAGAGCCTGTTCTCAGAGCAGAGTTCGATGCTTTTCGCCCTCAGGGTCGCGGTGCAGGAACAGGACACAAAAGTCGGTTCGTTCCGGCAAATGCTTTTGGAGAAGGACGCTACCCTTCATCAGCTGCACGTGAAACTCAACAATACCGAGGTCAGTCTCAGCGAGCAACGTGCCAAAGTGGCGAGCTTAGAGACAAAGCAGGGCAGGTTTCACCAGGAACTCCGTGTCAAGGAGGCAACGCTAGAGACGTTGAACGGCAGGATCCATGAGTTAGAGCAGCAGTTCACCGAGCAGCGTAACACGCTCAAGGACCTGGCAACGAAACACCGGTCCACCGTCGCTGACAAGAACGGCGAGATCGAAGAGCTCCGAGGTTGGGTTACAGAACTAGAGCCCTTGGCAACTCAAATGCAAGCGCAGGTACTCCAGCAGCTGCAAACAGAGTATCAATCCGCCATCACTGACAAGGACGGCGAGATCGAAAGGCTTCGGACGCGGGTGGCTGAGTTGCAGCCTCTACAAGATCAGATCAAGCAGCGAGATGCCCGTATTCGCGAACTAGTTTCATCCGCACGGAGCGTGCCTGGCCAGGAGTTTCATGAACCGAGATTGCGTGACAGTCTCCCCAAGGATCATCTAAAGAAGAAGGAAGACACTTGATTGGCTCGTCTGTCATTGATTTCGCGAAACGAAGAAGTCAATGCAGCCGAAGTTAGAACCAAAAGGAGGGGTTTGAAATGGCAAAGTACCGCAACGCCAATGACTGAATGTTCTTTGATCTATATCAAGAAATCCGCCCAACCAATAGATTGAAATACCTTGGTAGAAATCGGATTGCATAAGTACCCCTAAACTTGTCGTCAATTCAGTGGCAGCTTCTCGACGTTCAGGTCACCAAGTCATAACCAGCATGTGTGGTGTCTGCCCTGCTGGGTGCGCGGTCAACGTCCACTTGGTGCACGGCCGCATCGAGCGGATTGTTCCACTGAAGAATCATCCGCTTGGTATCGTTTGTCCGCGAGGAGTCCGTGCGAAGGAGGTTGTGTACTCGCTTGATCGGATCCTGTATCCACAGCGCCGTGTTGGTCCGCGTGGCGAGGGCAGGTTCGAGCGTGTCACTTGGGATGACGCCTACAACATTATTGTGGACAGCCTGCGGCGCACTGCCAAGCAGCATGGCCCTGAAGCCGCCTGCGTCTACACCGGGCGCGGCAATTTCGAGTTTGGACTGAATGAGGCGTTCGCGCCCAATGGCACGGTTGAGTCGTCGGCAAACGCGGTGCTGTTTCCTTTTGGCTCGCCGAACACGACCGGTGTCGGATCACTCTGCTATGCGGCGTATGGAATGATCGCCACGCGTGCCTGCTTTGGCGGCCACATGCGCAACATGCACACGGACATCGAGAATGCTGAGCTGATCGTCGTATGGGGCGCTAACCCGGCGACGGATTCACCGCCTATCAGCCTGCGCCGGCTCAAGAATGCGCGCAAGCGCGGTGCCCGCATCGTTGTCATTGATCATCGGCGGAGCGAAACTGCTCGGGCGACCGGTGCCGAATGGATGGGTATACGACCGGGGACCGATGGTGCACTTGCACTTGGCTTGATCCGTGTTCTGCTGGACGAGAATCTCCACGATCAAGGCTTTATCGAGCACTGGGCGCACGGGTTCGGGGAGCTACACAGCTATGTGCGCGACTTCAGTCCGGAGCGGGTTCAGCAAATAGCGTGGGTACCCGACGAGCAAGTCCGCGAGCTGGCACGGGCGATAGCCAACACACAACGGTGCTGCGTTTTGACCTACAGCGGCCTTGAATACTCTAACTGTGGTGTACAGACGCTTCGCGCCTTATGGTCTTTGCAAGCATTGGCCGGCAACCTGGATGTTCCCGGGGGAAATCTATTCAAGATGCGTGATCGACCGTCGCTCAACCGTTCAGAAATCGATCGACCGAAACACGCGCGTAAGCAGATAGGGGCCGACGAGTATCCACTCTACTGCGAAGTTCGTCAGGAAGCCCAGGCGGCGTTGCTACCCCGCGCGATCCTCGAGAGCAAGCCCTATGCGGTGCGCTCGCTTATCATCAGCGGATCCTCAGTGATCACAGCGTGGCCCGATCCGGATCTGTGGCGAAGGGCGCTGGCAGCCCTCGATTTCTTGGTAGTTGTCGATCGCTTCCCCACTGCCGATGCAAAGTTTGCCGACATCCTGTTGCCGGCGACGACGATGTTCGAGACCGAGTCGTATATGATCTACGATGGCGGTCGCGTTCAGCTTCGTCAGCGCGTGATCGAGCCGCGCGGCGAGGCGCGCAATGATTACCTCATCTTCGCCGAGCTCGCCGACCGGCTGGGTTATGGAGATCGTTGGCCGCAAACCGAAGCGGGGATGATCAAGCGAGCGTTGGACGGCACAGGCGTCACCCTCGAAGAGCTTCGCACCAATCCGGAGGGTGTCGATCGACCGATGCCGGAGATGCGCTACCGCAAGTATGAGCGCGGTGAGCTGCGCAGCGATGGGCGGCCCGGCTTTGATACCCCTACGGGTAAATTTGAGTTTGCCTCGGAGTGGCTGCGCGAACACGGCTACGAAGCGCTGCCTGCTTACACCGAGCCTACCGAAGGACCACTGACTTCCCCAGCGCTTAGCAAACGCTATCCGCTCGTATTCAGCTCTGGGGCGCGCACCCAGTCGGCCTTCCGTTCACAGCATCACAACATCCCCTCGCTCGTTGCTAGGCAACCTTGGCCACTGGTGCATCTCCACATGGAGGATGCCCGGGAGCGGGGTATCGTGGACGGCGAGGACGTGGACGTGATCTCACCACGCGGCCGGGTGCCTTTCCGGGCGCGGCTCACAGAGGACATCATCCGTGGCGTCGTCGAAGCCAACATGGGCGGCGGAGGGCCAATCGGCGCGGTAGCCTGGCAGCGTTCAAACGTGAATGAACTGACCGACTTTGGGAACCGTGATCCGATCTCAGGCTTTCCGGTATACAAAGCCTTGCTGTGCGATGTAGTAAAAAAGGGTACCGACACAAAAAGCGCGTCCGCGGTTAGCGGAACACATTCTTGCATTGCCCAGTGAATTGAAGGGGCTAGTTAAAATGTCAAATGTCAGCGGCTGTTGCCCTAGCATGTCTTCACGCGCTTGCCCGGAGATCGGTGCTGATTAAGTAGTTATGAATGCACCGATCGGTCAACATATCGCGATAACCTTGAGTAGATCAGTGCAGTGGAGATGCATTTGTGAGTATTAATGTATCTTCGTCGAGAGTAGCAGGAAGACGGGATCGATGCTCTGCCGCTATACAAGAAATATTCGGATGTTTTCTTGTATACCGACGTCCCAAAAGAGGAACGGCAAGAGGTGGCGCGACAGGTGGCTGACAAAATTATAGCTATACTGGAAAAGGGAACTGAGCTACTAGCAAGTGAAGGCCAATGGAATCAGCTCCTAACAGACCGATAAGCTGGACACGGCGGGAGGAAAAAAAGTATGAGGGAAAAGAAGTCTTTCTAATTTGTCTCCAATAGTGCCTCCACCGACATTTCAAGCGGAATGTAAGTGTTGGCTCGGTTATTGTCCCACGTTTGTTAGGCAGTCTCCAAAGCACTGCATTGTGACATCCCCGTTAACCGAATCCATCCCTAACAAAATCTGGTTAAGGGAATATCCCATTCATTACGCGGGATGTGATTGCAGCTTGTGCATGGCTGTTATTCGGTGGGATGATTTTCGTTTAGTAATTTATTCTTCCCTTGAAATCGATTGGGGGTCGATTGGAAACGAAGATTCTGGTGGAAAGCAGGGTTCCACCTGTGGAACCACCCAAAACCTGCACCTGAATATCAGTTAGGGTGGAAAGATAACAGGTCGGCCAAAAAGTCACTCAACCGAATTCTCGCATGGGATCTTGATCGCGTGATTATTGCACATGGGGATCTGGTCGAGAGCAATGCCAGAGAGGCGCTGGTGGCAGCCTGGAATGTTCCATTACAGGACGAGTGAATGTTGTCGACGCAATGGTGCTGATGGCAGTACGTCTCACCGATGAAAAGGGATATTTTGTCCGGCACGCCAAGGATGATCTCTCAGGCGTGAAGATGTGGTAAAGAAACATCGGGGAAAAGCGCTGAAAACCCTGGAAAGTTTTTTGATTAGTTTCCGGTCTTGATAAGCTATACGCTCGACGGCGTTCACTAAGCGCATCCTCCAGGCGCGGCTGCGGCACTCGTGACCCTGCCGTGCGTTGTGTCCGCAATCACCGTTTTTCTTCATATTTGACTGTGGTTGAAGAACCAAATTTATACGTCACGATCTTAGTAACCCGCTTCTTCCGCGGGATAGCAGGTGCAAGGGGTTAATAATGTCTTTGCTTGCAGAAGAACGCTTTGATGTCTCGTTCGTCATTCATATGATCCGGGATTTTTTCCTGGTGTTGCTTGGCGTAATCATTATTGAGTTAGGCATACGCTACGCATTGGTGCTGTACGACTTCCACAGTCAACAGAAAAGCAACACGCAAATTACGGCGGACCGCCTAGCTGCTAATGTGAAATCCATTATGCTCAACCGAGGTGGTCCGGTCGCGGCGCGAACGGTCTATCCGATTCTAAAGAAAGATCACGAAGAAATTGGATTCGCCGTAGCCATCGAGCCTTCGCAGGCAACCATCGAGTCAATCGAGAACGTTTTCAACTTTAAGCCCAAGGGCATCCCCGCAACATGGCCTGACGGCCAATACCAAGGCGCCATGGCAGAGATTCGTGCAGAAGAGTTTTGTCTTCAGTGCCACATAACTGCCAAACTTGGCGACGTACTAGGTCACGTTGAGGTGCGCAGTTATCTGGATACACAGCTGCATCAATGGTGGGAGGAAGTGAGGCTTACGGCAACACTAGGCATGGGCAAGATACTACTGCACACTGTCATATTGTTTTTTCTGTTGAAGGTGCGTATGGAGCCGTTGCTGTCTCTGCAGTCAACGATTGCAGTTTTGGCCAAGGTTGGCACCAGATTATCCCACCGTGCGACTATCAAATCGCGCGATGAATTCGGCGAGCTGGCGCGCGACCTCAATCTATTTCTGGATCGTGTGAGTCATATCATAGAGGATCTCAGCGCGGTACTGACGAAAATCGCGACTCTAAATAAACGGCTGACGCAAGTGCATGATCAAATGGTCGTTTATGTCGAATCGGTCGATGAGCAAGCGAATCGCGTGACGAAACAGGTGTTTCAGGCACGCAAGGAAGATCCGCTATTATCCGCCGAGTGGGTCGACTCAGTCGACGTGGTCGTGTCTGTATTGCAGACGGTTCAGAAGGAAGGCGGCATAACTTCGACGCTGGGCGAAAAACTACAGCGAATGTCGCATCGACTTCAGCAGACCGTCAGTCGCGCCCAGACCTTATTCCAACATTTTGAGGCGGTGGGCACTGGTCTCATTGATCTCTCTGGCAACCTGCGCGACTTTTCCCATTGGCTGGAAGAAATGGCGATTATTGAGGAGAAAATGCAAGGGATCTCGGAACAGGGGCAGACGTTGTTAGAACGACTGCGGGGACCAGACGAGACTTAGACAGGAGTCAAAAGGTTTTCAGGAGAGAGGCTTTTTATGGACATCAAATTAGCGGTTACTGTATTTGCGGTAATTTTTGTCGCGGAACTAGGCGACAAAACACAACTCGCAACGTTGCTTTTCGCTTCCGATAAGGACGCAAGCAAATTGACCGTATTCGT
The DNA here is from genome assembly GCA_029861845.1 of Gammaproteobacteria bacterium. Lineage (GTDB taxonomy): Bacteria > Pseudomonadota > Gammaproteobacteria > Acidiferrobacterales > SPGG2 > SPGG2. The sequence goes on from JAOTYM010000064.1 coordinate 23,372, forward strand.
CGGAGCATCCCTTGCGCTGATAGTTGCTGTCGGGGTCGCCGTCTTGGGCGGAACCTTAATATCGCAATACGTCGGCGAGAAGCTGCTTCGTTACGTTGCAGGATGTGGCTTCGTGGCGATAGGTGTTTGGACTCTGGTGACGGCATGAGAGAGCTTTATCATTGGTCGCCATAGTCTTTGCTCCACCGAATTGTTTGCGCTAACACGAGCGCTACGTTCTCCCCACGATCTCTAGGCACACGTGAGTGCTTGCTACGATCCGGTATCGCAGGCGGAGAGCGACGGCGCTATTTGACCTAGGGACGAAACCGGGCGTATCGGGGGATCCATGACGAAAAAATCACCGTTTTATGAAGAGTTGAAGTCACGTTGTTACACGCCATGAGTGCTCTCGTTGCATACTAACCCGTCCGCGGCAGCCCCAAGGGCCACCACCAAGTCGCTCACATAATCTACAAACCGCCCCGGGGATACCGGCACTGACATGAAAGCCCAGACGGGTTTGTTCGGATCGCGTCAGTAGCCGCGCTCGAAATCGACGACATTGAGTGGTGGTTGACCCGCCTCGATGCGATCGATGTTGTCGACCACTGATTCCACGGCAGTCACCGGCGACGAGAAGGCGGCAATGTGCGGCGTTACCACGATGCGCGGATGATCCCAGAACGGATGGTCGTCAGGGAGGGGTTCTTGTTCGAAGACGTCGAGGGCGGCGCCGGCGAGCTGGCCGTCGCCAAGCGCCTGCAACAGGTCGGCTTCTATTAGGTGACCACCTCGCGCACAGTTGATGATAGAGGCCCCACGCGGCAACTGCTCGAACAGTTGCTTGTTCAATATTCCTCGCGTCGCGTCGGTAAGTGGCAACAGACAAACGAGGATGTGTGTCCGGGCAAGGAACGGGGATAAGCCTTCGCTACCGTGATAACAGTCGATGTCTGAAATTTCCTTCTGGGTGCGACTCCAGCCAGCGACATTAAACCTTAGCGCCACGAGTTTCTCGGCGGCGTCGCGTCCCAAGGTACCGAGCCCCATGACGCCCACGTTCCGTTCCCATGCCGCTCTTAACTGAAGCTGCTCCCAATGCCGATCAGCCTGTAGCGCACGATAATCCGAACAGTCTTTGTGAAGGTTCAATACTTGCTGAACTACGTACTCGGTCATGCTTGCCGTTAGGCAGCGCTCGACCATCCGCACTACGGGTACCTTCGGCAATTCAGGGTCTTTCGTCAGGTGGTCGATGCCCACCCATAGCGAGAAGATCACCTTGAGATTCGGTAAACGTTTCATTAATCCTGGCGGCGGCTCGTAGACCAGCGCGTATTCGATATCTTCGCGAGGTTCGATGTCTGGAAAAACCCGAATCTCCCGGTGTC
>JAOTYM010000160.1 GCA_029861845.1 Gammaproteobacteria bacterium
CTTCGAAGAAGTGCTCCGCATCCGCGTCATAGAAGTCCTTCCCGCCCAAACCGTAGATCCGGCTCAGGACGCGTGTGTGGTTCTCGGGGTCTTGCTGGAGGGCGGCGCGTACCTCAAGCGCGAGATTACCCCCACCGGCGCCATACGAATCACCCCGGTCGCCGACGACAACAGCACGCACGTGTCTGAGGGCGTTACGGATGTCATCGGCCGGAAACGGGCGCAGCAGGTTGCATGACATGACACCGACCTTTCGGCCAGTTTGGCGTAGCCGGTCGGCAACTTCCTTGGCGGTCTCCGCCGCGGAGTTGAGCAGGATGACGGCCACGTCCGCATCGTCCATGTGATAGGTATCCACGACCGGGTAGCGGCGCCCGCTGAGTATTTCCAGCTCCGTCAGTACCGAGGGAACGACGCGGCGCGCAGCGTCCATCGCTTGTGAAAGCTGCATCTTGTTGTTGATCAGGTCGGGATCGTTCATGTACGGCCCAAACGTTACCGGTTGGGCGGGGTCGAGCGCAGTGTGGCCCGCATTGGGTTCACCCAGGAATCTGCTGATGGTCTCGCGGTCGTCGAACACCTGGACACGCCGTTTCTGGTGACTCGTGAAAAACCCGTCGTAGGCGACTAGAACAGGTAGGCGCACTTCTGGATGCTCGCCGATCTTGATGGCGGCGAAATTGAGGTCGTAGACCGCCTGTGGGTCGCGTGCCAGCAGGATAATCCAGCCCGTATTCAGCACGTAGTAAATATCGGAGTGGTCGCAACGGATATCGAGCGGCGCGGACACGGTGCGGGTGGCCACATTGAGCACCATGGGTGCACGTGTTCCGGACTGAACCGGGAGTTGTTCGAGCGCATACAGCAGTCCCTGGGAGGAGGTGACGTTCAACACCCGGCCGCCCCCTAGCGCCGCACCGTAACAAATGCCGGCGGCGCCGTGTTCGCCGTCGCCCGGTACCATGGCAATATCGTGCTCGCCGTTCGCCTGCATCTTGGCCAGGTTTTCCGCCACCTCGGTGGAGGGGGTGATCGGGAAATACCCCATGACGTGAAAGCCGATATCGCGCGCGGCCAGCGCCGCCGCTTCGTTGCCGCTGCGGAAGTCGTAATATTGGTGGACTGGCCCAGTCCAGCTTGGGGCAGCTTTAGATCTTGCTGCCGTCGCCCGCACCTTACGCGACATGCTAACCTCCCTTCTGTTCAAACAGATCCGGGAATAGTGGGACCCCGAGGCGTTCTACCAGACCCGGGATTTCTGCCTCACGGGTTATTGCACCGGTAGAGCAGGTCTCCACACACCGCAAGCATCCCTTACAGTAGCGATAGTCCACACCCTCCAGCCGGACCAACGGCTCGTCAGCGTGGGTGGACCAGACAAGGCAGAGGTCGGGGCATACCATGTCGCACATCCCGCAGTGTATGCATTTGTCTTTGTCCAATACCGGCAGCCATCCCGTGCGCGAGGTGGACAGGTCGTTCCATGCCGTGTTGCCGGGTGTCGGCAAGACGCCACCGATCGGCGCCGTCTCGTAACCCCAGACCGGGCTCGGACGGAAGATCGGAAGATCGCCGTTGCCCTTGCCGGCGTGCGACAACACCTCGAATTCCTGTGCCCCGCGCCGGAACGCGCGCTCATTAGCGGCAACCGCTTCCGGGCGTCGACGGGCAAACGCCTCTGACAGCGCATCGAGAATAGCCTCCGCATCTAGGAACGGTAATGCCGCTGTCAGGGTGCCGATCAGTACCGCGTTGGGCCTTGATTTCTCGTCGCTGGCAATGCGCTGGGCGTCGACCCGCATTACCCTTGCCGTCGCCGGCAGACGGGAAAGCCCCGTTGGCGACTCGCCTTCTGGCGCCGTGAATATCAAGGTGCCCGTTGCCCGCATGCCGGCCACGGTGGCTGGATGATCCAGCAGGGCGCTGTGAAAGATCACGATCGCGTCCGGCGACTCGATGGGTGCGCTGGTGCGGATGGGCCGGTCGGCCGGACCGAGGCGAATATAGGAACGCAGCACGGAGCCCTTCTTCTCCGAGCCGTAGGACGAAAAATGGGCGCCGTTCAGGTCCATGCGGAGCACCGCCGCGGTGGCGATGATCTGGCCGGCGACGTGGGCCCCAAGCCCACCTATTGACTCAAGGCGGATCTCGAAAAACCGATCGGGATCGGGTAACGATACTTTACGGCTCATAGCCCACCAAACTCGACATTAGAAGTCGCTGGGTAGCGACCAGATTCAGCTGCGATGCGAGCCCGTCACCTCATCGGACGGAAGCCCGGCTCACAGCCACGTTCTCATCGTTGCCTGCCGTGACGCTGCCTCTGCAACTAGAAGTGCCATAGAGTCGAGCTCCCCCTCGCTTCCGCCGGATAGTTCCCAAGCGCGTTCGAGGTTAGCGGCAATGTGGTCATATAAAGTTGCCCGCTCTTCCTTCGTGTGACCCTCTGGGTCGGTCGCGATCGAACTGACGTCATACAGCACTTCAGCCAGACACAGCTGCAATTCGGGAGTCTCGTTATCGGGTTCAAGATAAAAGCACATTATCAACCTCCCCGCTTGGAGCGGGTCGTACGTGGACTGCGATCGGCCAAAGCAAGCCTTATCTATATTGTTTACAGCACCGGCGCGCACGTTTCTTTGATCTCGCTCAACTTTACTAGGGCCTTGCTAAATCCAGGATCCCAGGGATAAGGAAATGGCAGCCCGTGCGATTGCCCTTTGCCTCCTCGTATTTCTCTCCGCCGATTGCCTCACCGGAAAGGTCGTCAAGATTACGGATGGCGATACCCTCTATGTCCTCGACGACGAAGGACTAGGGCTATGGCGAGACAATAACCCTAATCCACCTTCGCAGTTTCGGTGACTTTATAATCAGGCCGCGCTATTCATCCGCTCCATTGTCTCGAACACGTCCTTAATGCGCTCGAAGGCCCAATCCAACTCTTCTTTGGTGATAATGAGCGGTGGTGCAAACCGCACGACCGTATCGTGGGTTTCCTTGCTAAGAATGCTATTGCGTAGCAGCTCTTCGCAGACCGCGCGTGCGGTTGCCTTAGCGGGATCGATCTCTACGCCGATAAACAAACCGCGGCCACGAATATCTTTGATAAACGGCGTATCCAGTGATCGCAGCCTTTGGATAAAGTAAGCGCCAAGTTCTTTAGAGCGTTCGGGGAGTTTTTCCTCACCGAGCACGCTTATCGCTTCAAACGCAACCGCCGCCGCCAACGGATTGCCACCGAAAGTGCTGCCGTGATCGCCGGGCTCGAATACGCTCATCACGTCATCACGCGCAAGAAACATCGATATAGGGAGTAATCCACCGCCCAGCGCCTTACCCAGAATCAAGCCGTCGGGTTGCACGTCTTCGTGCTGACAAGCCAGGAATTCGCCGGTTCGTCCGAGACCAGTTTGCACCTCATCACAAATGAGAAGTACGTTGTGGTTCTTGCAGATCTGGGCACACTCGGCTAGATAACCATCCGGTGGCACGATAATTCCGGCCTCACCTTGAATCGGTTCGACCAAGAACGCCGCCGTGTTCGGCGTAATCGCGGCCTCAAGTGCAGATGCATCGCCGAAGGGAATGCCCTTGAAGCCAGCTGGAAACGGTCCAAAGCCATCCCGATATTGGGCTTCCGATGAAAAACCGATAATCGCAATCGTGCGACCGTGAAAGTTGCCGGCACAGGTAATAATCTCGGCTTTGTCGTTCTCGACCCCTTTTACCTTATATGCCCACTTACGGGCCGCCTTGATCGCGGTTTCTACTGCCTCTGCTCCCGTATTCATGGGCAGCGCCCGATCTTGGTTGGTAAGTAGGCACATGCGCTCCAAGAATCGCGATAGCTTGTCGGTGTAGTAGGCGCGTGAGACAACGGCGAGGCGCCGCGCTTGTTCAATCAGGGTTCTTACGAGTCGAGGATGCGCGTGACCGTGACTCACGGCCGAGTACGCGCTCATCATATCCAAGTAGTTTACGCCTTCATCGTCCCACAAATACACACCGTCGCCATAGACAAGCACCACCGGCAACGGCCGATAGTTATGAGCGCAATAGTCCTCTTCGAGGTCGATAGCCGTATTCATAATCTGCCTCATGTCCCAACCATAGCCGCCAGCAATCGATAAACCAACTTCGATGTGTTTCTTTCGATATCTTTGTCTGGGCTAAATTCGACGCTTTCCACGCCCGCCAGGTTGGGATGATCACCTATTCGTGGGAGGGATTTTGCAAGATCCTTGCCACAAATACCGTCGCTCTCAGGCGACCCGACCCCGGCGCGTGTACCCGGCCGTACCAATGGTGAAGGCATCGCAATGGCCAAAAGAAGGGCAAAGAATTAGTGATCAGCGTCAAAACCTGCGCAATTTGAGCCTAGACTTTGAAGAATGCACAGCCTGACACGGTGCGGGCCGACCGGCTGAGGTCGGGTGCGGTCCCACGTCTCGCTTTTTACGGTTCGATTCCGGACAATTGCAGGACTCGCGGCTTGCTCGCCGCCCGGCGAATATTCGTTTGTTCTTGGATAGTTACAAGGAGATGATTATGGGTTTCTTGAAGAAATTGGGCATAGAAGCAAGGAATCCTGGCGCCCATTCTGGTGTCGGTTGGTCGAAGGCCAGCGATACTGACGTGTTGGACGTCCACAACCCTGCCAACGGTGAGCTAATCGCCCAGGTTAACGTGTGTACCGAGCAGGACTATGAGACCGTTATCGAAAATGCGCAGGCGGCGTTTGCACAATGGCGCACCGTACCGGCCCCGCGGCGCGGTGAGCTGGTGCGGCTGATAACGGAAGAGCTGCGGGCAAAAAAAGACGCGCTGGGCAGCCTGGTCTCACTCGAGGTCGGCAAGATCAAGGCCGAGGGTGACGGAGAAGTGCAGGAAATGATCGATATCGGCGATTTCGCGGTTGGCCAGTCACGCATGCTCTACGGCAAGACCATGCACTCGGAGCGTCCGCAACATCGTATGTATGAGCAATGGCACCCGCTTGGTCTGGTCGGTGTCATTACCGCGTTCAATTTCCCAGTTGCGGTCTACTCGTGGAACGCGCTTATTGCCGCTGTCGCCGGCAATGTCGTGATATGGAAACCCTCGCCCAAGACCCCATTGACCTCTATCGCGGTGCAAAACATCTGCAACGGCGTTATGCAAACGATGGGATATCAAGGCATATTCTCGCTCATCGTGGCCACTGCGCCATCCGCCATATCGGATCGTCTTATTAACGATAAACGCGTCCCGCTCATTTCCTTTACCGGTTCAACCGTGGTTGGCCAGCACGTCGCGCAAGTTGTCGCCGGGCGCTTGGGCAAGACAATTCTGGAGATGGGTGGCAACAACGCCATCGTTGTCGATGAGACCGCCGACATGGAACTAGTGGTTCCCGCCATTGTGTTTGGCGCGGTCGGTACGGCCGGACAACGGTGCACGACGACGCGTCGTATCATCGTCCATGAAAGCCGTTATGATGAACTCTCCAAACGATTGGTGGCGGCATACAAACAGGTTCCGATCGGCAACCCGTTAGAGCCAGGCGTGCTTTTGGGTCCATTGATCGATCAGCGGGCGGTAGCGGGTTACAAGGCCGCTATCGAAGAGGCAAAGGCCGAGGGAGGTGAAGTACTCTGTGGCGGCAAGACGAGGCAGGGGCCGGGCAATTTTGTCGAACCTAGCATCATTCGCGCGCAAAACGAATGGCCGGTGGTGCAACGTGAAACCTTTGCGCCCATTTTATATATCATGACGTATAAGACGCTCGATGAGGCCATCGCCCAGCATAACGGGGTGCCGCAAGGGCTATCGTCGGCGATGTTTACTCAAAACATACAAAACGCCGAACGTTTCTTGTCTGCATTGGGCAGCGATTGTGGCATCGCTAATATCAATATCGGCACCTCAGGGGCGGAAATCGGCGGCGCTTTTGGCGGCGAAAAGGAGACCGGCGGTGGCCGTGAGGCCGGTTCAGATGCGTGGAAGGCCTATATGCGTCGCCAGACAACGACGATAAACTGGGGCCGTGAACTCCCGTTGGCCCAGGGAATCGATTTCTCTGTTTAATATTTGCGATGATTCACTACGATACGATCCTGGATGGCATTTTTATCGGCACCTATCCCCAGGATGGCGATGATATCGCTGAACTCAGAGAAGTACTGGGCATCACCGCCATACTTAACCTGCAGACCGATAGTGATATGCAGGCCTGGGGCCTAGATTGGGCGCATGTCAGCGGTTACTACAAACAATGTGACATCGATCTTGCGCGCGTACCGATCGTAGACTTTGACCCCATCGATTTGCGAAAAGAGCTCGCTAACGGTGTCGACACCTTAGATGCGCTTGTTGAACGGGGGCACTGTGTTTATGTCCATTGCACAGCTGGTATCGGTCGGGCCCCCGCCGTGGTCATTGCGTGGTTAGCCTGGTGTCGGGATTGGCAATTGGATGAGGCGATAAGTTTTGTCAAACAGCGCCGCGTGTGTTCACCTGCGGTCGAGGCCATTCGAGAAGCAACCCGGGATCGCCAACACTTGTGAGTATCGAACCGGTCGTCGAGGCTCACGGGCTCACCAAGCGTTTCAAAGACGAAACCGTCGTTAATGGCATCGAGTTTTCCGTCCCGCCTGCGA
>JAOTYM010000065.1 GCA_029861845.1 Gammaproteobacteria bacterium
TAAGGGGAGTTGGACGACTGCACCGAGAGATGCGTTTGTGCTCGGGCTCAAGGATTTGCCCGCGCAACGATCGCCGTTAGCACACCGCCACATCTATTTCGGCCATGCGTATAAGGGGCAACCCGGCTGGCGCGATACACTACAGCGATTCGTCCAAGGAGACGGCAGCCTGTACGACCTCGAGTTTCTGGTCGATGACGACAACCGGCGAGTTGCCGCATTTGGATATTGGGCCGGTTTTGCCGGCACTGCCGTTGCTGTCAAGACTTGGTGCCAACAACAACTCAATGACGCCGCAAGACCCATTAGCCCCTATCCAACCAAGCAAGCACTGTTAAGCGATATTCGGCCGCAGCTCGATAGCGCTATCGACGCCGCCGGCAAGAAGCCAAGGATCATCGTTATTGGCGCCAAAGGCCGGACCGGCACCGGCGCAGTTGATTTGGCGAAAACGCTTAATCTTGAAACTACCGAATGGGACATCGCCGAAACCAAAACTGGGGGTCCGTTTGATGCCATATTGGAACACGACATCTTTGTGAATTGCGTACTGGTATTCTCCAAGATCCCTCCGTTCCTGACCCTCGAATCGATCAAGGCGTCAACGCGGCAACTGACTGTAGTATCGGATGTGAGTTGCGATCCTTACGGAGATCTCAATCCCATCCCCATCTACGACAAGGTGACGAGCTTCAAGGCGCCGACACTGAGAATCATCGGTGGAGACCGGCCGTTAGACCTCAGTGCCATCGACAATCTACCGTCTTTGTTACCATTGGAGGCGAGCGAAGATTTCGCATCGCAACTGCTCCCTAGCCTGTTGCAACTAGACAAGCCCGATAGTGGGGTTTGGGCACGCGCGCTTGCCGTGTTTGATCGAAAAATACTAGAACTAAAAGAGGACAAATTATGAGTACTGTGCATTGGGTTGGAACCGGTTTATCCACCGTGCCGGGGTTGCGCCGTCTAATTTCAACTGGCCAGAAAACGCTGGTGTGGAATCGAACTGTGAGTAGGGCCGAACAAGCCACGGCTGGGCTCAGGGGCGATTTCAGTATTCAACCCTTTTCCAAGGAAACCCTTGCCGCCGAAGTCGCGAGCGGAGATCTGATTTTGTCCATGCTGCCTGCCACCTGGCATGCACCGCTGGCAGAGCTTGCCCTAGAGAAAGGTGCTCACTTTGTGTCGAGCTCTTATATCAGTGACGAAATGCGGGCGCTCGATCAGGCCGCAAAGACAGCACGACTTTGTTTGGTTAATGAAGTTGGATTGGACCCCGGCATTGATCACTTGCTCGCCCATTCACTGGTGCAAAGCTACAGCAACTGCACGAAGTTCGATCCACGCCATGCGCATTACTTTCGCTCTTATTGCGGCGGTGTGCCCAGGATACCGAACGATTTTCGTTACAAGTTTAGTTGGTCACCGCTTGGGGTACTAAAGGCACTAAAATCTCCTGCGCGCTGTATTGCCAATGGCCAAGTTGTCGATAGCCAACGGCCATGGGATGCTATCAGCAACTACACCGCTGTATTGCCGAGCGGCCAGGAAGTATTCGAGGCCTACCCCAACCGCGACTCCACGCCGTTCATGAGCGGCTATCATTTTGGAGAAAATTGGAACGTTCAAGAATTCGTCCGCGGTACTTTGCGACTCAATGGCTGGGCTCAGGCGTGGCGCGGGATTTTCGACGAAGTCGAATCACTTGAAGGCCCTGCTGGTGATAGGCGGTTACAAGAAATGAGCGACGAGCTGTGGTCAAAATACGCCTACGACGAGGGTGAACCCGATCGGGTAGTGCTTTGTGTCGAACTAGAGGCCAGGGATGATAACGAAGCGATATGGCACCAAAGTTACGCGGTTGATGCCGCCGGTAATGCCCAGGGTACTGCGATGGCGAGACTGGTTTCGGTACCGGTCAGCCTTGCGATTGAAGAAGTGTTGAACGGCCGAATCGATCCAGGTGTCTCGGCAGCGCCTAGCAAACCTGAAATTATCGAAAGATGGTTTGAAGAGCTACGTGCACGTGGGGACGAGCTTGCCTTGTTTGATCACTTGAATTTGTGAGTCGTAAGCGTAGGCCTTCGACCGCACAGACCCAATTCCTGCTGCGCCTTTAGTTTCGGCTTACAACCTCGGCCTGCATCCGAGTGTGGTGTGCCAACTCGCTACACACCTGTGGAAAATCATGGTGGATCTCGTGCAGAATTTTCCTGGCTTCGTCAGGAAAATCGGTTACCGTCAAACGCGATCCGCGATGGCTCAGGTCGCGCATTTTTTCCGCCCCAATATTCGCCGCGCTTCCTTCTAGTGCGTGCGAGAGTTCTCTGAACCGTTCCTGTGAGGCGGTGCGCAACGCATCCTCCATTGCCGACAACAACTCTTCGGTGTCCGATACAAATACATCTATCAACTCTCGTATCGAACCCAACCCCCGCAACGCCTGGAGTTCAAGCAGCTTGTTGCCATCAAGCGAGGGCGGCATGGACTCGACGTTTTCCTCGCTACTAGGCGCAGGCTCGGGGGCCAGCCGCTTCGAAGCATGGGTCAATCTACCGTGCGCAGTCACCGCCCGGATCGCGTCTCTGAGCGGCTTTGCTTCAATCGGTTTAGTCAGGAAGTCTTCGACACCGACCTCTTCGCATTCATGGATCGCATCGGTAGTGGCATTGGCGGTAAGAACAATAAAGGGCATGTCAGCGCGGTCGCCGTGCGCAAGCCTAAACATCTTTACTACGTCAATGCCATCCGTGCCGGGCATGTGTAAATCAACGATCCCGAGATCATAGGGTCGTTCTTCTAACGCCTCCAAGGCTTGATCGCCATCTTCCACTATGTGCACACGGTGACCATCATGCTCCAGCAACATAGCTACAACCTTGCGGTTAACGGCGTTGTCTTCCGCCACAAGGATATCTAACGCCGGCATCACATCGTGCGGCCGTGGATAGTCACCGATTACGTGGGCTAGTTTCGCGTCAGCGGTCGCACAGTATAGCGCGGCATCTTCTGCGTTTGTTGCCGGATTCGGTTGTGCCTCTAGGCCGGTGTACAAACCGAAACTGAGCGTGAACCAAAAGCGACTGCCTTGGCCGGGGGCGCTTTCTAGACCGATATCGCCGCCCATGGCCTCGATAAGTTGCTTGCTGATCGCGGTCCCCAGCCCGGTACCGCCGTAGCGACGCGTGGTTGAATTATCAGCCTGGGTAAACGCCTCAAATATTTTTTCTTGCGCCGCCCGCGGGATGCCGATACCGGTATCGATGACCTCAAAGCGCAGATTAACGTAGTCATCGCCGTTGCCGACGTTGGTCACTCTAATGGTGACGCCGCCACGCTCGGTGAATTTGGTCGCGTTACCGGCCAAGTTAATAAGGACTTGCCGCAGATGCTGTGGATCACCGCGCAGCAGGGCAGGAACGCCTGGCGTAATGTCTGTACGCAGCTCGATGCCTTTCTCAGTTGCTTGCGGCGCCAACATCTTCGATGTGCTGTCGATCAGCAGATGCAAGTCAAACTCGGTATTCTCGATAACCGTTTTGCCGACTTCGATCTTGGTAATATCCAAAATGTCCTCGACAATCGCGAGCAGGGAATGGGCCGAGGTGTAGATAGTTTGAACCAGATCGCGCTGCTCGCGATTGAGTCGGGTGCCCACCAGTAAGTCGCTAAGGGCGATGACGCCATTGAGTGGGGTGCGAAGCTCATGGCTCATGTTGGCAAGAAAGGTGCTCTTAGCCCGGTTTGCGTTCTCCGCACGCTCGATGGCCTGATTTAGCCGCGCGAGAAGCTTTGAAACGTAGAGCGGGAGCACGATGAGGCCAATCAATATGCCGGCACCGAGTTCCGGGCGTTGCAACCAATACTCGCTGGTACTCAGCACGACGCTGAACTGGACCGTGCTTAGCGTCATCGCCGCGTACAGATAGTTCGCCCCGTATCGAAAGCCGTTGCCGAACGTAACCCATAGGTAGACGACAAACAGTGGCGCGCCCAGCGCTCCAGCGCTGTATATAGCGTAAGAGGTGAACGAGAAATCGACCACCATGCCGGCACCACGACGAGCTACTGATCTGACAGGATGGATGACAATAGACGCCAGCAGCACCCACGCTAGCAACAGAAAAGAAACTCCCAATATCCGATGTCTGAGAACAGCCGATGCGTGGGGTGAGTCGTCGAATAGTCCGCCCCAATAAAGATAGGCAACCACCAATACCCCGATTAGAACTCGAAGGATGGCCTGTTCCGGTTCTGTGTCAGGGCATTTTCGCAGCCGACGCCGTAGCCAGGTTAATGCAGATCCCGGTCTTGTAGACAACCGTTCGTTGACGCCTGAGTTCACAACAAGTGCCCTTGAGAATGGTTATACGCTGTTTGTTAGCGGCGCTAGGGTGAAAAATCACCTCTTTTAGGAAAGTTTAGATGATTCGCGCCTGATTGCACCCCGCCGCTCGCTTATCCCGCCAATTCTCCCAATAATCGCCCCCTAGAGCTATCGGGGTAGCTGTCTCCCTAAGTCCGTATGCGTCGCAACACGAGCCCGGCGTTATGACCACCAAATGCGAAGGACTGGGAGATGGCCGCGTCGATATCGTGCGACGCCGCTGAGCGAACAAAATTGAGGTCGGCGATCGGCTGTTCGAGGTTTTTGCAGATATGGGTCGTCTGGCGCTCAAGGCTAAGGGCGGTCACCGCCGCTTCTAAGGCGCCGCTGGCACCGAACGTATGGCCTAGAAGTGATTTGGTGGAGTTGATGAGCACGTCCCCTCCGAATACGCGCTCAACCACTTCACATTCAATGGCGTCGTTGATCTCAGTACCGGTACCGTGTGCGTTTACATACTGGACATGCACGGGTTTAATCTTCGCATCATTCAAGGCGAGCCTGATCATTCGCTCGATCTGAACACCGTCCGCGGCGATGCTCATCATGCTGTGCGCATCGAAGGTCTCGTCGTATCCGGTGATCTCCGCGATAGTTGGGGCGCCGCGGTTCACTGCGTCCTGCAATTCCTCAAGCACGAGTACCGCCACACCACCCTGACTGTATAAGAATCCAGATCGTTTCTCGTCAAACGGACGATTCGCCTTGGTCGCATCTTGGCAATCTTGTACCAGGGTATTGGCAGCATCGAACGCTCGAAAAATGCCGCCGTAATAATCCTCCAGGTACTCACAGCCGCCGGCAAGCGCAACGTCAACCTGTCCTGATCGTATCGCGCGAAATGCGTGTCCGATCGATGCCGTCCCCGCGGCGCATGCCTGAGTATAGGTAGTATTCGGACCGGTTATCGAGAACTTGATGCCGAGAATGGCGGAGACAGCATTCGGCATTAACATGGAAACGACGAACGGATTGAGCCGCAAGGGATGGATCCATGCATCCAGTACCTTATTGATTGATGAGGCATGCTCATCACTAAACTTGGCGTCGGCCGAAATGTGGGCCAGCTGCTTCTTGCCCCGGGCCAGTACTTGGTGAGCATGATTGGCGAGACAACTGTGGACCCCACCAATTCCCGTACCCATGAAAACGCCGGTCCGTGACGGGTCAAGCCCTTTAATCGAATGAGTATTCGCGCGTTTGTCCTTCAACGAACTTATTAGCCCGGCATTGCTGATGGCCTCCTGCGCGGCACAAATCGCAAGCAGGATCACCGGATCACTTTGCAAACGCTCGACCCGCGTCACGCCGCGGGCGGCGTAGTCGATTTCGGGCAGCGGTGCCCAAATCGATGATTTATAGTCGGCGTACTGGTACCAATGGGCCGGGATTGGCGAAACGGTGGAATGACCTTGCAGACAGTTTTGCCAAAATTCTTGGGTCGACTTACCGATCGGGCAAATGACGCCGATTCCGGTAATCACCACACGGCGGCGTGTCGATTCCGTCAGGCGGCTTGCAGTCGACATTCGATGAAGTCGACAATGTCTCGTACTGTCTTGACTTGCTGAACTTCGTGCTCTGGCAACGTGCCGCTGAATTCATCCTCCAAGGCCATGAATAGCGATACCCGATCTAGTGAGGTCGTCGCAAGGTCTTCAGCGATCGATGCATCGAGGCCTATGGTGTCGCCGTCGAGGGCGAGTATCTCTCGGAGCACGGTTAATACCCGGTTTTCGATCTCTCCTCGCAGGGCTGGGTTGCCCATCGTTAGATTCTCCATGTGATGGGTATTTATTATTTAATCGTAGTCCACCGTGCTCTAATTGCCAGTCCGCGAGGCTTGATGGCGGCAGAAAAATCTAATGCATAAAATGTTGATCTGAAATGTTGATCTGAACGTAATTTCGTGTTTCCATTTGGCTGGCAGCGAGTTCGGGTCGACGGACGCTGCCACATTCGAGGTTCACGACGCTAAGAATCGACTGAGCCTGAATGCTTACGAAAAAGAACACGTTAGAGGGGTTTCGGATATGGCGATATCCATACCGCACGGAAAGGATGCCGTTGACCTCGCTCACTATCGCGATTCCCTAGCGGCGACCGCGTCCCCAGCCAAGGGTGCAAAGCCCGAGCCGCTCTACGATACCGTTTTTGACCGAACCTACGGGGTATTCTGGACTTATCTAAAGTCCACCAGTCCACCTAGATTTACCCCGACGCTGCTGTCCGTTCTCAGGCAAAGTCAGCTGGATTTTGAGGCCAGGGTTCGGCAAGAGTTGGCAGTTAAGCACAAACATCGGGTGCGCTACCATGTGTTCGTTTCCCGCATCCCGGGGATATTCAGTCTGGGCGGCGATCTCGAATTCTTTCGACAGGCGATTGCTGCCCAGGACCGTCAGGCGTTGAGTGCCTATGCCCGGGACTGTATCGATCTCGTCTATGCCTATGCCGTTAACTACAAGCTGCCGGTAACCACCATTTCCCTCGTCCAAGGGACGGCCTTGGGGGGCGGGTTCGAGGCAGCGCTCGCCGCCAACGTCGTCGTTGCTGAGCGGCAGTGTGAGATGGGATTCCCCGAAACCATGTTTAACATGTTTCCCGGCATGGGGGCGTACCAACTTCTCACCCGGCGCCTCACACCGGTGGAGGCCGAACGCTTTATCCTCAGCGGGCGCGTCTACCGAGCGGAAGAGCTGTACGAAATGAACTTGGTCGACGTGCTCGCCGACGAAGGGCGTGGTGAGGAGGCCGTTTCGAACTACATCAAGCGCCACCAGAGGCGCGCCCACGGATCGCAGGGGTTGCGGCGCGCCATCCAGGCGACATCGCCCATCCGCTACGAGGACCTACGCGAAACCATCGGCATTTGGTTGGATACGGCGCTTAACCTCGACCCGACAGACCTCAAACACTTGGACTACCTGATCCGCGCCCAGGACCAAAAGAACCGCTAGCAGCCTTGGCGCTTTCGAGCCCATCGCGTTTGATTCTCTTTCGTTAAAGAATCACCCCTTCCGTCATACGCCCAAATATTTGGACTACACTTTGCCCCACGAGGCGAATTTAAATCGCCTAGGGCGTCGGGCTGGGGTCTGGCTGATTACCCCGCTCACAATTAAGAACCCACGATAAATCGTTATTTTCAATCAAGATAAGCCCTGTGTAGGGTCAGGACGGCTATTCGGATAGATAGCATGGGTCAATCCGCGCTCCCCACAGTCGACACCGGTCCGACCTGTATCCTTATCGTCGACGACAGGCCAACGGGTCGGGCGGTCTTGAAATCGGTGTTGGGCCCCCCCGAATACCAGACCACCGAAGCGCGCGGTGGCAACGAGGCACTGGACCTCATTTCCAAGTACCACTTCGATCTCGTTATCCTAGATGTCGTGATGCCCGATCTCAGCGGATTCGAGGTCCTCAAAATAATCCGCCAGAACCACTCTGATACCGAGCTGCCCGTCATCATGGCCACCATGAAGGATTCCATCGATGATGTGGTCACAGGGTTAGAACTCGGTGCCAATGACTATGTCACTAAACCGATTGAATTCCCGGTACTTCTTGCCCGCATTGAGACACAGATCTCGCGCAAACGCGCCGAAGACGCGTTGCGTGAGGCGCACGCAGATCTAGAGCAACGAATCGCCGACCGCACTGCCGAATTGGTAAAGACCAACAAGGCCCTGCGTGATGAGGTAGTAGAGCGCAAACGCATGCAAGGGCAACTCTCCTACCAGGCGAGCCACGACGAATTGACCGGTCTTTTCAATCGGCGGGAATTCGAGCATCGCCTGCAGACAACCCTCGAAACAAGCCGGGCCAAGGACGCGCAGCACGCCCTATGCTACCTGGACCTAGACCAGTTTAAGGTCATCAACGACACCTGCGGACATATCGCTGGCGACGAATTGTTGCGCCACCTGGGTCAATGGTTACAGGCGCGTGTTACCTCTACTGATACGCTGGCGCGTTTGGGCGGCGATGAATTTGGTGTACTTCTCGAGAACTGCACACTCCGACAGGCGCGGCGGGTCGCGGATTCTCTGCGAAGGGCAATCGAAGAGTTTCGCTTTAAGTGGGAAGACAAGACCTTCAGTCTTGGTGTGAGTATCGGATTGGTCCCGTTTAGCGGGCCCGGCGAGACCATGACCCACCTGCTGAGCACCGCCGATACCGCCTGCTATGCCGCCAAAGAAGAGGGGCGCAACCGTATTTATACCTACCTCGAAGATGATACCGAAATCGCCAAGCATCACGGGGAAATGCAGTGGGTGGTGCGGATAAATCGGGCAATAGAGGAAGATCGTTTTCAGCTTTACTGTCAACCCATTGTGCCGCTGGAAAATCACACCCAGAGCCCCAAAAAGTATGAGCTTCTACTACAGATGAGAACTGACGATGGTCACTCCGTGATGCCGGGGTCATTTCTACCGGCGGCAGAACGATACAGTCTGTCGGCCAAGATAGACCGATGGGTGGTGGCGACCGCCCTGGGATGGCTAACCAAACACAAGCATCAACGGTACCAATATTCCATCAATCTCTCCGGGCAATCTCTTGGCAACGGCGAGTTCTTGGAGTTCGTTATCGGCGAGCTCGACAAGGCTGGGGTTCCGGCCCGGCGTATCTGCTTCGAGGTCACCGAGACGGCGGCAATCTCCAATTTGTCCAGCGCCATAGATTTCGTGAAAGCCATCAAGCAGCGGGGCTGTCGTTTTGCGCTCGACGATTTCGGCAGTGGGTTCTCTTCGTTCAAGTATCTCAAGACCTTGCCAGTGGACTACTTGAAGATCGACGGCACGTTTGTAAAGGACATCGTCGACAATCCGATCGACTACGCCATGGTGAAATCGATCAACGAGATTGCGCATGTAATGGGCAAGCAGACCATCGCCGAGTACGTCGAAAACGATGCGATACTGCAACGGGTGCGGGCAGCGGGGGTGAACTACGCCCAGGGCCACGGTATAGGCCTGCCCACCCCTATCGAGGAGTTGATCTAGCTGTCATCGGTCCCCCCTGGCCATTATTATCGACAGAAATACCCACTATTTCTCAAGCATCGCCTTTACATAGCTGGATATACCCACACGCTGGATTATTTTACATAATATCCTAGTTTCGTTAACCCAAGTACGGTCAGATGGGAAATAGAGGATATATTAGGGCTGTATTGCTAGTTAGGTGGGTTCTGTCTACCTAAGCCTCGGCCATCAGTGTGCGAAGGTCTGCACCCGACAGGGCGCCAGGCGGACCTCGCTCGACACGGTAACGCAAAACCATCCGTCATCGACGTAAACTCCAGATGGTGATTGTTTGATTGGGTGCGAGCTTGGTAGACTGCCGCCTCCGTGCCTACCAGGCCATCGCCAACACATGACATAAATCAGGAAATCGGAAACCCATGGCAGACAGCTATCTTTTCACCTCGGAATCAGTATCAGAAGGTCACCCCGACAAAGTCGCCGACCAAATATCTGACGCCGTGCTTGATGCGATTATTGACCAGGATCCGGGGGCAAGGGTCGCCTGCGAAACCATGGTCAACACCGGTATGGCCATCATCTCCGGTGAGATCACGACCAACGCTTGGGTCGACATGACCGAGATTGTTCGCGGCACCATCAAACGTATCGGCTATGAATCGTCCATGGGCTTCGATTGGGAATCATGTGCGGTGCTTACTGCCATCGACAAGCAGTCACAGGACATCGCCCAAGGCGTCAATGAAGGCCAAGGTTTAGATCTCGACCAGGGTGCCGGCGACCAAGGCATGATGTTTGGTTATGCCACCAACGAGAGTGAAGAGCTCATGCCGCTGCCCATTAGCCTTGCTCACCAATTGATGCAGCGCCAGGCCGAGGTGCGAAGAAGTGGGCGTCTACCGTGGCTGCGTCCCGACGCTAAATCTCAGGTTACGGTGCGTTATGACGACGACAAAGCGGTGGCCATAGACACTGTGGTGCTGTCCACACAACATGCACCGGACATCGAACACGCGCGCCTGAAAGAATCAGTCATCGAAGAAATCATTAAGCCGGTGCTGCCCGCGCAATGGCTAAACAAAGGCACGAAATATTTGGTCAATCCAACTGGACGTTTCGTGATCGGTGGGCCGGTCGGCGACTGTGGGCTGACGGGACGCAAGATCATCGTCGATACCTACGGCGGTATGGCGCGCCATGGTGGTGGTGCCTTTTCCGGCAAAGATCCGAGCAAGGTAGACCGGTCGGCCGCCTACGCCGCTCGCTATGTGGCCAAGAATATTGTCGCGGCCGGTCTGGCTGAGCGTTGTGAGATACAAGTGGCCTATGCCATCGGCGTGGCGCAACCACTATCGATTCATATCGAAACCTTTGGCACCGGCAAAATCGCCAACGACAAGATCGAACAGCTTGTAAGAAATCATTTCGATTTACGTCCCAAGGCCATCATTCAGAAACTTAATTTGCAACGACCGATCTACACACCGACCGCCGCCTACGGCCATTTTGGGCGCTCCGAACCGAATTTTACTTGGGAACGCACCGACAGGGCCAAAGTGCTTGGCGATGAGCTCGGGCCCAGATCAATCAAGCGCGCCTAAACTAGCGCAACCAATTCACACAAATAGGGAATCATGCATGAGCACGCCTGTTGAACATCTGCAACCGGACTACAAGGTCGCCGATATTACGCTCGCCGAATGGGGTCGCAAGGAGATCGCGATCGCAGAAACGGAGATGCCGGGCCTAATGGCGCTACGCGAAGAATACGCCGGCAAAGCGCCGTTAAAAGCGGCGCGCATCGCCGGTTGCTTGCACATGACCATCCAAACCGCGGTACTTATCGAAACCTTGGTCGAGTTGGGGGCGGAAGTTCGGTGGTCATCGTGCAATATCTTTTCTACCCAGGATCACGCGGCGGCGGCTATCGCCGCCAAAGACATCCCGGTGTTTGCCTGGAAGGGCGAGACCGAAGACGAATTCTGGTGGTGTATCGATCAAACCATCTTCGGACCCGACAACTGGCGGCCCAACATGATTCTCGATGATGGTGGTGATCTCACTTTAGTCATGCATGAAAAGTATTCCGAGCTCCTGGCCAATGTGCGTGGGATTTCTGAAGAGACCACGACCGGTGTGCATCGCCTATACGAAATGGAAAACAAGAACAAACTGTTGGCGCCAAGCATCAACGTCAACGATTCTGTAACGAAATCCAAGTTCGACAATCTTTATGGTTGTCGCGAGTCATTGATCGATGGTATCAAGCGTGCCACCGATGTCATGATTGCCGGCAAAGTGGTGGTCGTCTGTGGCTACGGCGATGTCGGCAAGGGATCCGTACAAGCGTTGCGCGGTCTCGGCGCCATCGTCTGGGTAACCGAAATCGATCCCATCTGCGCCCTACAGGCCGCCATGGAGGGCTATCGCGTCGTGACCATGGACGAAGCCGCCGCCGTGGCCGATATATTTGTCACCGCTACTGGCAACGAAAACGTAATCACCCACAAACACATCTTGGCGATGAAGAACGAGGCCATTGTCTGCAACATCGGTCACTTCGATTCGGAGATAGATATCGCCAGCCTGCGCCAGTACCAATGGGAGAATATTAAACCGCAAGTTGACCACGTGATCTTTCCAGACGGCAAGCGCATTATTGTGCTGGCCGAGGGTCGTTTGGTAAATCTCGGTTGCGCCACTGGTCACCCAAGCTTTGTCATGTCGGCGTCATTTACCAATCAGGTGATGGCACAGATCGAGTTATGGAACAATTACAAGAACTACGACAAAAGAGTGTACGTGCTGCCTAAGCATCTCGACGAGAAGGTTGCGCGTCTACATCTGAAAAAACTAGATGCCCACTTGACCACACTTACGCCGAAACAAGCGGCCTACATCGGCGTGTCGGTCGACGGTCCTTATAAGCCGGATTACTATCGATATTAGTTTTGTTGCCTAGCGGTCTTGCCAATGACTGGATCGCATGGTGACTGCGTTTGTCGGTCGCCGTCTGAAGATATACGCCCACACTTGCCCATAGGCGTGGCTATCGGTTAGCGCACAAGCCAGCTAAGCAAACGCTCAAAACGCGTCCAAGTGGGCCAGCTTCGACCTGTCAATAGCAAACACATTGCCAACAATGGTGACATCACCGCCGGCCAATCTCCAAGACTAAACATGGTATAACACAGCTGCGTCTCATGAGCGCCCGGATAGCGTTCGCCCGCAAGCAAATGTGCATGGCGCTCACCGCGTCGTAGACTCCCCTAGGCAAAAAAAGATGTCGCATTGCGCCAAACCGCCGCCGCTTTAGCCCCACGTTTGCTGCCGTTATACTGGCAAGTGAGCTATCGTAAAACAACAATCACGCCCTCTCCCGGGCCAAGAGGCCATGCGCAAGCTGTTTCCCGAAATTAAACCCTACACCACCCACGAGCTTGCGGTTGATGCCACCCATAGCCTGTATGTGGAGGAGTGCGGCAATCCCGATGGGTTGCCGGCGCTGTTCGTCCATGGCGGTCCGGGTGCTGGTTGCGAGGCCTATCATCGTCGCTTCCTCGACCCCAACGTCTATCGCATCGTCCTGTTCGATCAACGCGGCGCTGGCCGCTCTACCCCCCACGCCAGCCTCGCGCTCAACACCACCCAACATCTGGTGGCTGATATGGAGACCCTGCGCACGCATTTGGGAATAGACCGCTGGCTACTGTTCGGTGGCTCTTGGGGCTCTACCCTCAGTCTGGTCTATGCGGAAACCTACCCCGATCGGGTCCTCGGCCTCATCTTGCGTGGCATATTCCTCTGTCGCCCCCATGAGATTTATTGGTTCTACCAAGAGGGTGCGAGTCGAATATTTCCCGATCATTGGCAAGACTTCGTCGCCCCCATTCCTGAGGACGAGCGTCATGATCTGGTGCATGCGCACTACCGGCGCCTGACCGGTGACGACGAAGTGGCTCGCATGGCCTCAGCCAAGGCCTGGTCGCTGTGGGAAGGACGCACCGCCACCCTAAACCGCAATAAGACCTTGGTTGAATTCTTTGGCTCGCCGCACACCGCCATGGCGCTGGCCAGGATTGAGGCGCATTACTTCGTGCACCACACTTTCTTGGGGCCGAACCAAATCTTACGCCACGCCGACAGACTCCAGCACATACCCGGCATCATTGTGCATGGACGTTACGACATGATCTGTCCGTTGGAAAATGCCTGGGAGCTCCAGCGTGCCTGGCCAAACGCACACTTGGAAATCATCCCGGAGGCAGGGCATGCCGCGTCCGAGCCCGGGATTGTGAATGCGCTGGTGTTGGCTGGTATTAGCATGGCCCGTATGTTTACCGACAAAAAGCGGTAATGGCCATTTATGCAATCGGCGATGTGCAGGGATGTTTTACTGCACTGCAGCAATTACTCGCAGACCTAGATTTCGACGCCGACGCCGACACGCTGTGGTTCACGGGCGACCTCGTCAACCGCGGGCCACAATCGGCTGACGTCCTTCGATTCGTCATGGGTCTGGGCGAACGCGCCGTTAGCGTCCTCGGTAACCACGATCTACATCTACTGGCGGTGGCAGCCGGCAAGGCCAAGATTAAGCGGCATGATACGATTGCGGAATTGCTGCAAAGCCAAGACCGTGACCGGCTCTTGGGTTGGTTGCGACGGCGACCCTTGCTACATCACGATGCCGATCTTGGCCTCACCCTCATTCATGCTGGCCTGCTGCCACAATGGGATCTGGGCGCGGCCACCACCGTGGCACGAGAGGTGGAGTGCATGTTGCGCGGACGCGATGCCGATGAGTTCTTTGCCCACATGTACGGTAACCGGCCGCCGGTCTGGCGTGAAGATCTTACCGGTTGGGATCGGTTGCGGGTAATCGTTAATGCATTTACGCGCTTGCGTTACTGTGATCGCAGCGGACGCATGGATCTAGCACCAACCGGGGCGCCAGGATCACAGCCCAAACATCTGTTGCCGTGGTTCCAGCTCCCAGACCGGCGCACCAAGGCGCTCACCATTATCTTTGGACATTGGTCCGCCCTGGGTATCTGGCAGAAGGACGGCGTCATCGGATTAGACACCGGCTGTGTGTGGGGTCGCGCGTTGACCGCGGTGCGCGTGGACGATGGCCGCCGGGATTTTTTTCAGGTGTGCTGCCCACAACAACAATCACCAAACTAAAGAAAAATCGACGCTAGGTGCACACACTCGAACGATCATGCAAAATAGCGGCTGTCGCCAACATCGCCTATAGGCATGCAAGACCAGACGACCCACCGCATAGACGTTTCGGCGTCAACCAAATATCTGCCGGAGCAGTCGCAACCGGACCGCGATCGCTATGTGTTTGCCTACACCATCACCATCTCTAATGCCGGCACGGTTCCGGCTCGACTGCTCACTCGGCATTGGATTATTACCGATGCCAATGACAAGGTGCAGGAAGTTCGTGGCGATGGCGTGGTTGGGCAGCAACCCTATTTGGCGCCCGGTATGAGCTTTGAGTACACCAGCGGCACCATGATCGAGACGCCGGTGGGTACCATGCGCGGCAGTTACCAGATGATCGCCGACGATGGCTCTACCTTTAGTACCGAGATACCGCAGTTCACCCTCAGCGTCCCACGCACGCTGCACTAGCCGACAAGAAGGATTATTTGGCGAAGTTAGACGTCGAGATTGCTAACACTGAGTGCGTTACGCTCGATAAAGTCGCGCCGGGGCTCCACCTGATCGCCCATTAAGGTGGTAAACATTTCATCGGCCGCCACGCCATCTTCGATATTCACCTTGAGTAGTCGGCGCGTCTGCGGATCCATGGTGGTTTCCCACAACTGCTCCGGGTTCATTTCGCCGAGGCCTTTGTAGCGTTGGATGGTCTGCCCGCGGCGCGCCTCTGCTAACAGCCACTCCAGGGCAGCATCGAAGCTGGCGACGACTGCTTGCTTGTCCCCTCGCTCGATGGTGGCGCCGGAAGCGAAACGCTCGATTTTCTCGCCGAGGCTACGCATGCTGCGGTATTCACCCGAGGCGACGAATTCAGCGTCGATACGACTGTGCCTAACCGCGCCGTGCTCGCTACGCGAAATAAGAATCTCATAGGCATCGCCGTGTACGCCTACCCCCAGACTCACATCGTAACGCGTGGCCCCATTGTGCTGTGCCGATAGCTTTTTTTGTAGTTCTACGACAAAGGCCTCGGTCTTCTTGGCGCTCTTGAGCCGTTCCTTAGTGAGCGTGGGCATATAGATCAGCTGGCGCAATACGTTAGCATCATAACGCCGTGACAACCGCGTTATGGTCTGGTGCACATCCAAATAGGCATTGCAGAGATTGGCTAGGGCATTGCCTTTGATGGGCGTGCCGCGGGCTGAGCCCCGCAGCGAGGCGTCGCTGAGCGCGTTCTTGAGAAGCAGGTCTTGGAGCTCGTCATCATCCTTGAGATAACGCTCTTGCTTGCTGCGCTTCACTTTATAGAGCGGTGGTTGCGCAATATAGATGTGGCCGCGATTCAACAGCTCGAGCATTTGACGATAAAAGAAGGTCAGCAGCAGGGTGCGTATGTGCGAGCCATCGACATCGGCGTCCGTCATGATAATAATCCGATGATACCGTAATTTATTGATATCAAAGTCGTCTTTACCAATGCCGGTGCCCAGGGCGGTAATCAAGGTGGCGACCTCGACCGACGACAAAACCTTGTCGAAGCGTGCCCGCTCGACATTCAGGATCTTGCCCTTGAGCGGTAACACCGCTTGGAAGCGTCGATCGCGTGCCTGCTTGGCGGAGCCACCGGCGGAGTCCCCCTCTACCAAGTACAATTCCGATGCCCGCGGATCGCGTTCTTGACAGTCCGCCAACTTACCAGGGAGGCCGGCAACGTCTAGCGCGCCTTTGCGGCGGGTCATATCACGCGCCTTGCGCGCTGCCTCGCGCGCCCGCGCTGCCTCAATGATCTTTTGGGCGATGGTGCGGGCATCAGCCGGATTCTCGAGCAGAAACTCCCCTAACTTCTCGCTCACCACAGATTCAACCACGCCCTTGATCTCCGACGAGACCAGTTTGTCTTTGGTCTGCGACGAGAATTTTGGATCCGGCACCTTTACCGACAGCACCGCAATCAGACCTTCACGGGCGTCATCACCGGTGGTCGACATCTTTTCCTTTTTGGCAAGACCGGTGGACTCAATGTATTGGTTGAGGGTGCGGGTCATACCGGCGCGCAAGCCGGCCAAGTGGGTACCACCGTCTATCTGGGGAATGTTATTGGTGTAACAAAAGATGTTTTCCTGATAGGAGTCGTTCCACTGTAGGCATAGCTCCACCAGGATCTGGCCTTTTTCGCTGCTGATATCGATGGGTTTGCGGTGTAATGGCGTCTTATTGCGATTGAGATGGGCAACAAATGCGACGATGCCGCCTTTGTACTCGAATATATCTTCTTTGCCGCTGCGCTCGTCAAACAAGACAATGCGCACACCCGAGTTCAAAAACGAAAGCTCGCGCAGTCGTTTGGCCAGGATGTCGTAGTGGAACGTGGTATCACTGAACACGTCGGCACTGGGTTTGAAGCGTACCTCAGTGCCGCTGTCTGCTGCCTCACCGATCACCTTAAGTGGCTTCTTGGGGCGCCCCAGTGAATAACTCTGTGCAAAAGTCTTGCCGTCGCGGCGAATGGTCAGCGCCAGCGAGCTCGATAGGGCGTTGACCACTGATACGCCCACTCCGTGTAGGCCGCCTGAGACCTTGTAGGCGTTATGGTCGAACTTACCGCCGGCGTGTAACACGGTCATGATGACCTCGGCCGCCGAGCGCCCTTCCTCTGCGATGACGTCGGTGGGGATGCCGCGGCCATTATCGATGACGGTGATCGAGTTATCAGCGTGAATCTTGACCTCGATCTCGCTACAAAACCCCGCTAGGGCTTCGTCAATGGCGTTGTCCACTACCTCGAACACCATCCTATGTAGGCCGGTACCATCATCGGTATCACCGATGTACATGCCTGGGCGCTTACGCACCGCATCCAGGCCTTTTAGGACCTGAATACTGCGGGAATCGTAGCTGGTTTTCTTGGCGGTTTGTTTGCTCATGGGGCGTCGGTTTGCGTTCGTTATTGTACCTTATATATAGGTGCTGGCGCGCAGAAAACAATCGCCAAGGCGCTACCCTTCACGCACTTCTCCATGTTCCACGTGGAACATTTTGCGGTCCTGCCAGACATCGGTATTGAGTTCTGCCGGCGCCGTCACGGTGACAAAGGCCTGCACATCTAACGCCGCAGCGGCGGCCATCAACCGCGCCCGGTGTTCGTGATCGAGCTCGCCCGAGACGTCATCGAGCAGTAATAGACACCGGCGCCCGCATTGCTGTCGCACCAACTCCACCTGCGCCAGGCGTAGCGCGATAATCGCCAGCCTTTGCTGTCCCTGTGACGCACCCTCCTTGAGCGGCAATCCGTTTAATCTAATCTCAAGATCGGCACGATGGGCGCCCGCGTGGGTATACCCCTGCGCCCGGTCACGCTGGCGGTCATTGGCCAGCGCCTGCGCCAACGGTTGGTCGCTCACCCAACCAGGCCGCAATCCCAGTTCCAGGCCGTCACCGGCCAGTAATGCAGCCGCTTGTGCCACCACCCATGGCTGCCAGCTATCGATATAACGCTGTCTCAGCGCGTGTACTTGTTCGCCCAAGCTTGCGAGTTCATGGTCCCACGCCGCGAGCGCCCGGACGCCGTCACCGAGGGCGGCATTTCGCTGCTCCAGGGCCCGTTGGTAGCGTAACCACAACGGGTAGAACTGCGGTTCCACGTGGAACAGTCCCCAATCCATGATCGCGCGGCGTGATCGCGCGTTATGCATAAACAAATAGCGTGTATCCGGCACAATCGCTTGTAACGGTAATAGCTCTGCCAGTGCGCGGGCGCCGTCGCAAGGCTTACCATTGACCTTGATGCGCCGTCTAGACTGGGTTCGCTCCACCCCGAGGGCTACGTCGGCGCCCGATTCTGTGCAACAGCGCCCGTGTACGATCAGACTGTCCGTGCCATAGCGCACCATTTGACGCGCTCCACCGCTGCGGAACGAGCGTCCCATTCCTAGGGTGTGTATGGCTTCGAGCAGGCTTGTCTTACCACTGGCATTGGCACCGGCGACGACATTCAACCCACGGCTTGGGTGTACGTTGGCCTGTTTAAGGCTGCGAAAGTTGGTCACCTCTAGATGCGTGAGGCCCATAGGTAGGTAGCGGCCTCCTCTAGAGACGCATTGGCATTACGATATAACGGGTCTGCGGCTGGTCTGGGGTTTGCAGCGTACAGCTGCTATTGGCATCATTAAGCCCTAGCTCCACCTCTTGCCCTTCTAATCCATTAATCGCTTCGATGACATAATTGACGTTAAATCCGATTTCTAACTCTTCACCGTTATAGACGGCCTCGACCTCCTCCTGTGCCTCCTCCTGTTCGGGGTTATGTGCATTAATCACGGCCTTCTCCGCGCTGAGTGTAAGCCGTACCCCACGATACTTCTCATTAGCGAGGATTGCTGCCCTACCTAGGGCCTCACGCAAGAGTAGGCGGTCTATGCGCGCTATATTCCGGTGGCTGCTTGGCATCACCTGGGTGTAGTCTGGGAACCGCCCATCAATAAGCTTCGAGGTCAGTATCACGCTCGCTACACTCACCTGTACGTGATTACGGCTTAATTTAAGCGCCGCTTGCCGTTCACTGCTATCTAGAAATCGGCTAATCTCCTGCACACCTTTTCGCGGTACTATTGCCTGCTGATCCTCGCTGACGCTCTCCTTTAGTTTCAATTCGCTCAACCCCATGCGATGGCCATCGGTTGCGACCGCCCGCAGACTGTGTTGTTTTAGCTCCAACAGCAGCCCGTTAAGGTAGTAACGTACATCCTGGTGTGCCATACAGAACTGTGTTTTATCGAGTAGCCGCTTGAGGTCCGCTTCCGCTACGTTCAGGCTCAGATCCCATGCTCCTACCTCCACACTCGGAAAGTCTGTACTTGGCAGGGTTACCAATGTAAACCGGCTTCTTCCAGACTGTACCCGTGCCCGTTCTCCGTCTAGTGTAATCCTTATTTCCGCTTGTGCCGGTAGGGCCCGGCATATGTCATACAGTTTGCGCGCCGGGATGGTTGCTTCGCCTTCTTGTTGTCCATCCAGCTTGATGGTCGTAACCACCTCGACCTCAAGATCGGTTCCTGTTAACTCCAATACGTCGTCATAGTACCGCAATCTTACATTTGACAGGATCGGCAGTGTTTGTCTGCGTTCTACCACGCCCGCGACATAACTCAGGGGTTTTAGCAACTCATCCCGATTAATACTAATTTGCATGGCTGTCTGTCTATGGTCCTTGTGTTGGGTGGTCTAATTTAGGTATTTTAATTAATAAAACTGTTTATAGTAGTAGTTGGCCATGTGTATAGTATTAGCAAGCGGGGTTGGGGCGACTAAGGTAGTTACTTTATCGCCTTACGGCTTGTGCATAGGCTTGTGTCTAAGTGTCGGCGTACCTGGTGGATATCCTTGCATAACTATGCTCGTGCGGGAACTCTTAGTAATTGTCCACAAGTAATTCACACCCTCATGTAGTCAGTATTTTTATGAGATTATCATAGTCCTCCTTTATGCGGACATCGTTATTGCTAAGCTCGTTAATTTTGCGGCATGCATGCAAGACAGTAGTATGGTCGCGACCACCGAATGCATCACCAATCTCTGGTAGGCTATGTGCGGTAAGTTCTTTTGCGAGTGTCATGGCCATCTGTCGCGGGCGTGCTACCTGCCTCGAACGGCGCTTAGAATGTAAATCAGCAACTCGGATCTTGTAGTACTCTGCAACTATCTTTTGGATATTATTGATATTAACTAGTCGTTCGTGAAAGGCCAGTAAGTCTTTTAGGCTTTCATTTGCGAGGGCAACGTCAATAGTACGACCGGTAAAATACGCGTTGGCCATAATGCGTCGCAGTGCACCCTCGAGTTCGCGCACATTAGAGCGAATACGTTTAGCAACAAAGAATGCTACCTCTTCCGGTAGTGTCACGCCCTCTGCCACTGCCTTCTTCATTAAGATCGCCATACGGGTTTCCAGCTCGGGCGGCTCGATGGCGACGGTTAGGCCGGACCCGAACCGCGAGATGAGACGCTCGGCCACGCCGACTAGATCTTTAGGGAAGCGATCAGCCGTGATGATAATCTGACGCTGGCCCTCCAGTAAGGCATTGAAAGTATGGAAGAATTCCTCTTGAGAGCGTTCTTTGCGGACAAAGAATTGGATGTCATCAATCAGTAAAGCATCAAGCGACCGGTAGAGTCGCTTGAATTCGCTAATCGCATTATGTTGTAAGGCCTTTACCATGTCTGATACAAAACGCTCTGAGTGTACATAGGCGACGTTAGCGTTCGGGTTTTTTTCTAGCAGCAAGTTACCGGCTGCCTGCATTAAATGGGTTTTGCCAAGCCCAACTCCACCATAGATGAATAGCGGATTATTATTGCCCCCAGGGTTTTCACCCACCTGCCTAGCGGCTGCCCGCGCAAGCTGGTTTGACTTTCCTTCAACGTGATTCTGAAAACTAAATTCGCTATTAAGTCGGCTGACGACGGGCGTCGCTCTTGGAGCAGCTCGTATTGGTTGTGGTGATTTCGATTCAACCCGCGTACGCTCCTCACCGCCAACCTCCACTGACACGTCTAGTCGCGGACTGGTATCGGTTTGAGTCGCAAGCTCGGCAATACGTGTGAGGAAGCGTTCCTTGACCCAATCCATGACAAAGCGATTGGGCGCCAGTAAACGCAGGGTATGGTCATCTTTAACTGCCTGAAGTGGACGTATCCAGGTATTAAATTGCTGCGCTGAAAGTTCCTGTTCTAGCCGAGTTAAACAGTTTGACCACAGAGAGGGCTGTGTCATTTTGTTATCGTTCCGGTCGCAAGGGGGCCGCAGAGTCTATCGCCAAACGCAACTGTTATCTACAGGCACACGCCTACTCCAATGGATACAATCAGTTGCAATCGACAATGGTTGACAAACATGGTTCGAAGGCAGTAAGTTGCCGCCCCATTCGCAGCAAACACTGTAATTAAAGGGGCACCAGCAATGAAAAGAACTTTTCAACCAAGTGTACTAAAGCGCAAACGCACACATGGTTTTCGTGCACGCATGCGCACCGCCGCTGGCCGCTCGGTGATAAACGCCCGTCGTGCAAAAGGGCGCGCGCGGCTTAGTGCCTGATACGTCAGCTCGCACCAGACAAGGACTACCCAAGGCATATCGTCTGCTGCGACCGCCCGCGTTCACGGCTGTGTTGCGGCGGGGGCTTAAATCGCGTGATCGCTGTTTCGCGGTGTTCGCTGTGTCTAATGCGCTTCCGCATATGCGCATCGGGCTGGTAGTCTCGCGCAAGGTTTCTACGGCGGCAGTGGTGCGCAATCGCGTCAAACGGCAGATCCGAGAATCGGCTCGCCGGCATCAGCAATGGCTCGAAGGCTTGGATCTCGTGGTCGTAGCCTATGCGGCCGCGGCCGACAGCGAGAATGCCGCTTTACAGGCATCGCTGCAACGACATTGGACCGGTATCATAGAGAAATGCAGAAACTCTTCACCACAGTGCTAAGGGGCTACCGTTACGCCATAAGCCCCCTGCTGGTATGCAATTGCCGGTTCTATCCCACCTGTTCGGAATACGCCCTCGCCGCGATCCAGCATCACGGTGCCGCCAGGGGCATTTGGCTTACGTGCCGGCGGCTGTTGCGTTGTCACCCGTGGCATGCGGGCGGTTACGACCCCGTACCCGGCAATCACGATGAAAACATCGGCCATGGATAATCGCTTTCTGCTCGTTATTGCACTGGCAATCATCATTTTTATGATCTTCCAGGCGTGGCAGCTGGAGAACCGCGAAGCGCCGTCCGCTCCCGGGCCGCCGCCAGCGACGGCAACGGGTCCGGCGGAGGTGCCGGAAGCGCCGGCGGTGGAAGCGCCAGTACCCACTGCGCCCACCCCTGCGACGCCGGTTGCACCCACGGTTAGTGAAGCGGCGAGCACGGACACCAAACGCGGCGGTCGTATCGAAGTACTTACTGATGTTTTCGATGTTGTAATTGATACCACCGGCGGCGATCTACGCCAGGTTAAACTACGCAAGTATCCGGTCGCCGTCGATACCCCAGACGTACCGTTTGTGTTGCTGACCGACGAGACTAAGAATCTGTATGTAACCCAATCGGGTCTAATCGGCACCGGCGGCCCGTATCCGAATCACAAGACCGAGTACACCGCCAGCAACAAGCGTTACCTGTTGGCGGATGGTCAAGACGAACTCAAGGTGCCGTTGCGCTGGCACAGCGATGGTGTGCAATACACCAAGGTCTATACCTTTCGTCGCGACGACTACGTTATCGATATCGAATACTTGGTCGAGAACAATTCCGGGCAAGCGTGGCAGGGGCATCTGTACCGACAGTTCCGGCGTAACTATGACGAACCCACAAGTAGCTTTCTAACCCGATTACCCACCTTCACCGGCGGCGCGATCTACACGCCGGAGGAAAAGTACGACAAAATCCCATTTTCCGAAATGGCGGAGGAGCCCCTCGAGCTCGACGTCACTGGTGGTTGGGTGGCTATGTTGCAGCACTATTTCGTTTCCGCCTGGTTGCCCCTGCCCGAACAAGCCAATCGTTATTACACCAATGCGCTCGAGGGCAATCGCTATACGATTGGGCTCAAGCAATTGCAACCAACGACGATCGCACCGGGTAATAACGGCCGGTTGGTGTCCACACTCTACGTTGGGCCGAAGGAACATAATCGACTCGAACGTCTGGCCCCGGGCATGGAACTCACGGTCGACTACGGGTGGCTGACGTTTATATCCGCGCCTTTGTTTTGGCTACTAGAGTACATCCATCAATGGGTTCGAAACTGGGGTTGGGCCATTATCGTACTCACGCTTTTAATTAAACTGGCGTTTTATCCGCTGTCGGCCGCCAGTTATAGGTCGATGGCCCACATGAAACGCATGCAACCCAAGCTGCAAAGCCTGAAAGAACGTATGGGGCACGACAAACAACGCTTTAATCAAGCGATGATGGAGCTCTACAAAAAGGAAAAGATCAATCCCTTGGGCGGGTGCTTGCCGATCGCGATTCAGATCCCAGTGTTCATCGCGCTCTACTGGGTGTTGCTGGAGAGCGTGGAAATGCGTCAAGCGCCGTTTATCCTGTGGCTCAAAGATCTGTCCTTGCCCGACCCGTATTTCGTCCTACCGCTGTTGATGGGCGTGAGCATGTTTGTGCAACAAAAACTCAGTCCGGCGCAGCTCGATCCCATGCAACGACGCCTCATGACCGCGTTACCCATCGTGTTTACGGTGTTCTTTCTATTCTTTCCGGCCGGCCTGGTTCTCTACTGGGTGGTCAACAACATCCTATCGATTGCCCAGCAGTGGCAGATAACACGCATGATCGAGGCGAAGGCAAAGTAACGCCGGCGCCGAGTGACACCATTGCAGCGGTAGCCACACCGGCCGGGTACGGTGGCATCGGTGTGGTCCGCGTCTCGGGGTCAGCCGTGCGTCGGGTCGCTCAGGCCCTG
>JAOTYM010000161.1 GCA_029861845.1 Gammaproteobacteria bacterium
CGTACAACGTGCCCCCGAGGGCAACATTGAGAATCTGCGCGCCACGGCAGACCCCTAACGTGGGTAGGCCGTTCTCAACCGCGGCAAGCCCCAAGGTGAGTTCGGTCGTATCGCGTTCACGATCCACCATATAGATGGCATCATGATCTTGACCGCCATAATGTTTGGGATCCAAATCGCCCCCGCCCGTCAGCACGAGGCCATGCAGATTTTGGAAAAATTGCTGCCATCGATATTCACCGGGTGGTAACAACAGCGGTATGCCGCCGCCCCGCCGCACCGCGTCAATATAATACCCCTGCAGCTCAAAACGGTTGTCCTCATTGCGCCCGTAGGTGGTGACACCGATGAACGGCGCTGGTCGATCGCTGTCTATGCGGTTCTCATTCATGTGACTGGTTCGCGCTTATGCCTGTTCCACCCCTATCCTAGGCTACATTTTCGTGCAGAAATTGCCAGCTTGTCACCCTGGTGTTTCGCCTCGTATCGTTATTCGGGCATATTGCCCTCGCCCCTGACATCCCGTAGGCTGCTGGCAGCGGCGGATCGAAGCAGCGGTTGTCTACTTTGCGGTTTCGGCGAGAGCAATGCATGCTACGCCAGCGCGCGCAGGCGGCCGAAGCAAGCTAGCTATCATGCGGTCAAAACCTGGGGGCGATTTCGCCACTGGGTCGGGGCGTTGGCACGAATCCGTCTACAGCTTGCGAACGATAGCGATCGTGTGATCCCTTCCGATTTAAATCGGACAGTGTATGAACATGGACCGGCGCGGACTCGCGTGTACCAGCGAGCGCAATAAAAAGTCCAGTTCTTGGAGGGTGCAATGGAACCGAAAGACGTTCATACCGCGGCTGATGCCAAGACCATTGTCGAACAGCTTGGACTTTCTCATGTAAAGGTCGGCGCGTTCGATATCGACGGCGTGCTGCGCGGCAAGTATATCTCGCGCGAGAAGTTTTTTTCTGCCCTGGAAAAAGGTTTCGGATTCTGTGACGTCGTACTGGGATGGGATTCGTACGATCAGCTCTACGACAATGTGACATTCACCGGCTGGCACACGGGCTATCCCGATACCCCGGTACGGATCTTGCCCAAGAGCTGTCGCAACATCCCGTTTGAGGGTGACATGCTGTTTTTCTTGGGCGAGTTTGCGCCACCGGCCGAATCCTTATGTCCACGTGGGATCCTTCGACGCGTACTTGAAAAGGTTCGCCAGATGGGCTTTACCGCCTATGCTGCGTTCGAGTATGAATTCTTTTTGTTCGAGGAAACACCACACTCGGTACGCGAAAAGAACTACCGGCATCTTAGACCGTTGACACCAGGTTTTTTCGGTTATTCGGTATTGCGCAGCTCGGCCTATGCAGAGTTTTACCACGCGTTACTATCTATTAGTGAAGCAATGGATTTTGGCCTCGAAGGGCTGCACGAGGAGACCGGTCCCGGTGTGCTGGAGGCATCCATCAGCGTCGATCATGCCGAGGCCGCTGCCGACAAAGCGGCCCTTTTCAAGACATTTGCCAAGATTGTTGCCCAACGCAATAATCTGATGGCGACGTTTATGGCAAAGTGGTCGCCCGACTGGCCGGGCCAAAGCGGGCATATTCATATGTCGCTCAGAGATTATGAAGAAAAGGCCACGTTCTATGACGGCAGCAAACCGAACACTATGAGTGATATCCAGCGCCACTTCGTCGCCGGCCAACAACGACTCTTGCCGGAGCTGTTAGCCATGATCGCGCCCACGGTCAATTCGTTTACGCGCCTGATTCCAGGATTCTGGGCCCCCACCGAGGCCAGTTGGGGCATCGACAATCGGACCTGTGCCTTGCGCGTGATCGCTGGAAGCGAAAAGGCGCAACGCGTCGAGTATCGTATTGCTGCCGCCGACGCGAATCCGTACATTGCATTGGCAGCGGCGCTCGCGTCTGGACTCTACGGCATCGAGCACAAGCTGGAACCGGAGCCGCCGGTGGAGGGCAATGCCTACGAAAAGAAATTCCCGAAACGTCTACAGCTGCCAGCCACCCTCTGGGAGGGGGCACAGCGGCTAAAGGCCTCGAAGGCGGCGCGCGAGTGGTTTGGCGATGCCTTTGTGGATCACTACGCGGCGACCCGTGAGTGGGAGGAGCGTGAATTCCGCAAGCACATCACCGACTGGGAGATGGAGCGCTACTTCGAGATTATCTGAAAGGTTGTGGCAGCGCCCGTGGTACTGGCACAAGACCGAGACAGGTCACCGATGCGTCGCAATTGAAGGCATTCGTCTTGACATACGATTCCAGGGATGGGAAAGTAACATGTCTTTGCTGCAGCGCAACAATATATTTTTCCTATTAATGTCAACAGTTTAGAGAAAACATCACAAAGGAGGAACTACTATGGGTGGAGTCGCAGTCGTTACCGGTGGCACCCGAGGCATCGGCGAGGCCATCGCCATCGCGTTGAAGGATGCGGGCCATACGGTTGCCGCCAATTATGGCGGTAATGATGAAGCCGCCAAGGCGTTTAGTGAACGCACGGGGATCCGCACCTATAAGTTCGACGTCGGTGATTTCGACGCCTGTCAGCAAGGCGTTGGCCAAATCGAGCACGATCTTGGGCCAATTGCCATCTTGGTCAACAATGCCGGCATTACCCGTGACGGCACACTGCACAAGATGGACTACGAAAAATGGAACCAGGTGATCCAGACCAATCTGTCATCATGTTTCAACATGTGTCGCGCGGTCATCGAGGGGATGCGCGGGCGCAAGTTCGGCCGCATCATCAACATTGGCTCAATCAACGGCCAAGCCGGCCAATACGGCCAAGTCAATTACGCCGCCGCCAAGTCGGGAATCCATGGTTTTACCAAGGCATTGGCCCAGGAAGGGGCGGCGGTGGGGATTACCGTCAATGCTATTGCGCCTGGCTATATCGCTACCGATATGGTTCGGGCGGTGCCAGAAAGAGTGCTGGAGAAGATTATTAGCACCATCCCGGTTGGACGGCTCGGCGAAGCCAACGAGATCGCCCGCGGGGTGTTGTTTCTGGCCAGTGAAGATGCCGGTTTTATTACCGGGTCTACCCTCAGTATCAACGGTGGACAG
Source organism: Gammaproteobacteria bacterium (assembly GCA_029861845.1). Lineage (GTDB taxonomy): Bacteria > Pseudomonadota > Gammaproteobacteria > Acidiferrobacterales > SPGG2 > SPGG2. The sequence goes on from JAOTYM010000161.1 coordinate 3,093, forward strand.
CACATGTATTGAGGGATCCGGTTGTGGCGCCGGATTTCTAGGTAGGCGCCGGGTCTACCGCTAACGATACGCTTGGCCTCGGCGGGCAGTTTTGTTACTTTTGGTAACAATTCTTGGCCCGAGCGGAGTGTCATGGCCCAGATCCGTGAAACCGACCATCAGCTCGACAAGGTGATCTTGTTGTTCGTGTTTGCCCTTTTTCTGCTGGTGTCCCCGTTATTGCTGTGGTGGGCGTCGGACGATAGTCCCTGGTATCTACCCTACCTGCTGTGGCTAGTGATAATCGCGCTTGCGGCTGCGTTGCGACGCCGAAAACGGACCGATGACGTTTGATCTTCCTGTCCTTTTTCTGGTCGCGGTGGCCTACCTGCTGCTACTGTTTTTGATTGCCTATGCGGCCGATAACGGTTGGATTTCTCCAAAGGTTGCACGACACCCAGCCACCTACGTGCTTTCGCTTGGGGTTTATGCCACGTCGTGGACCTATTACGGCAGTGTTGGTTTTGCGCAAGCCCAGGGTTATAACTTCCTCGCCATCTACCTCGGTGTGACCCTTACCTTCCTGTTGGCGCCGGTGCTGTTAATGCCCATCTTGCGCCTGGTGCGTGACTATCAACTGACATCACTGGCCGACCTGTTCGCATTTCGCTTTCGCAGTCAGACGGCCGGCGTATTGGTAACCCTGTTTATGCTCATGGGCACATTGCCTTATATCGCCCTACAGATTCGTGCGGTGACCGAATCGTTGGAGATTATGTCGCAGGAAGTCCCGCCACAGCTAGTGGCGCTTGTTTACTGTGTGACGCTGACGCTGTTCGCGATCCTATTCGGAGCGCGGCACGTGTCGCCACGGGAGAAACACGAGGGCTTGGTGGTTGCCATCGCCTTCGAGTCGTTGGTGAAGCTAATCGCATTGCTGGGAGTCGGGTTGTTCGCAGTTTTCGGCATCTTCGGCGGTCTTGGCGGCATGGGCGATTGGATAGCCGAGCACCCCGCCGCGGTTCAAGCGCTCTATGAACCGGTACGCGAAGGGCCTTGGATCACATTATTGCTGTTGGCGTTTGCCGCCGCCTTTCTGTTACCGCGTCAATTTCACATGACGTTCACGGAAAATCAAAACCCGCGCTCATTGTTGACCGCAAGCTGGGCGTTCCCGCTGTTCATGCTGTTGTTGAATCTGCCTATCCCGATCATCCTGTGGGCGGGGACGGCGATGTCGGCAAATCCCGACCCGGATTACTACGTGCTCGGTATTACATTCGCAGCCGGCTCGCCGCTGTTGCCGATGTTCGCATTCATCGGTGGTGTCTCTGCTGCCAGCGCGATGATGATTGTTACTACCCTGGCGCTTGCGGCCATGTGCTTAAACCACATACTGCTCCCGGCCAGCTATCCGGACCCCAGCGTCGACTTGTACAGGTGGGTGTTGTGGGGACGGCGCACGCTCATCGCGTTCATCATCATGGCGGGTTACGGGTTTTATCGGATATTGGAACATAACGAAGGCTTGGTGCAGCTCGGGTTGGTTTCATTTGTTGCGGTCGCTCAGTTTCTTCCGGGGATCGTTGGTGTACTGTATTGGCGCCGCGCTACCCGCTGGGGGTTTATCGCCGGCTTGGCCGGCGGCATTGGAGTTTGGACGGCCACCTTGTTGGTTCCGCTGTTACAAAGTTCGGGGGCGGTGCAGTTTAGCCTCGAGCCCCTATTGTTGCTGCAACAAGCATCCGGCTTTGAGAAATGGGGGTTCGCAACGTTTTGGTCGCTTGCTATCAACGCCGTACTGTTTGTCGTGGTGTCACTATTGAGCCAACAAAATGCCGAAGAAGCGGAAGCAGCGCGGGCCTGTTGTACCACCAGTTTTACACCGCCCCGTGGGGTGGTTACTGCTGCCTCACCGGCACAATTCAAAGAGCAACTGGCTCGTGTGTTAGGGCCACAGACAGCAGAGCGCGAAGTGTCCCGAGCGCTCGATGACCTGCAACTCGAGCCGGGTGAACATCGGGCCGGTGAGTTACGACGGCTGCGTGAACAGATCGAACGTAATCTGTCGGGCCTCATGGGCCCAGCGTTGGCGCGTATGATTGTTAATGAACGCCTAGAGCTCGATACCACGGGCCAGACGGCACTGTCTTACACATTCCGGGTCATGGAGGATCGCCTAGAGGCCTCGCGCAGCCAGTTGCGTGGGCTGGCTGGAGAGCTAGATACCCTACGTCGCTACCATCGACAAGTATTGCAGGATCTGCCGTTAGGGGTATGCGCCCTAAGCGCGGAACGCGAAGTAGTGATTTGGAATCTCGCCATGGAATTGATCTCCGGTGTCGCCCGGCGTGACGCCCTGGGTCGCAAGGTAACGTCGTTACCGCAACCTTGGGGGACGCTATTAGTGGGATTTGCAAGCGCCGAGGACCACCATACCTACCGACAACAGATAGAGGTCAATGGCTACCCGCGTTGGTTCAATTTTCACAAGGCTAGTATCGACAGCCCCATTATTGCGTCCCCGAATCAGCGCGATGAACGCCCGGGCTTGGTCATCTTGCTCGAAGATCTGACTGACCTCGAAACGCTCGAGGCTGAACTCGCCCATAGTGAACGCCTGGCGTCGATCGGCAGATTGGCAGCCGGCGTTGCCCACGAGATCGGCAATCCGGTGACGGGTATTGCCTGCCTGGCACAGAACCTACGGGCCGAGGAGTACTCGGATTTGGTGCGCACAAGTGTCGACCAAATCCTGCAGCAGACAAAACGCATCGGCAATATCGTCGATTCCCTCATGAGTTTCAGCCGCAGCGGTACACCGCAAGAGAATAGGGAGCGCATGAACCTGCATGACACTGTCTTGGAGGCGATTCGACTTGTGCGGCTCTCGCGCAGTGGCCGTGAGGTCGAGTGCCTAAACGCCTGCCCGACCGATCTTGAATTACAGGGCGATCGTCAGAAGTTTATACAAGTGTTCGTAAACTTGCTCACCAACGCTTGTGACGCCTCACAACCAGGTGAACGCGTCGAGGTGTCTGGTAGGCGTGAGAATGGGCATGTACAGATCGAGGTAAGGGATAAAGGCGAGGGTATCCCGCAAGAACTCCGTGACCGTGTTTTTGAACCTTTTTTTACAACCAAGCGTCCCGGCGAGGGCACCGGCCTCGGCTTACCTATGGTTTACAGAATCATCGACGACTACGGCGGCAGCGTTGAACTCGATAGCAACGGCGGCACCGGCACGCGGGCGATAGTACGCTTGCCACTATCAGAACGTGAGCCATTGAGCATAGCGCCATGAGTCACATCCTTATTGTCGAAGACGAGGCTGTAATCCGTCAGGCTGTGCAGCGACTGCTTGAGAGAAATGGTTATGACGTTTCTGGGGCAGGATCGGTGGAAGAGGCCGAGAGCAAGCACGATCTTACGAATTTCGATCTCATCATGGCCGACTTACGTTTGCCGGGTGCCGATGGTACCGAAGTAATAAAACGTGCCGACGGCGTACCGGTGCTGATCATGACTTCCTATG
>JAOTYM010000066.1 GCA_029861845.1 Gammaproteobacteria bacterium
GTGGCCGCTAGTTCGTTCCATCAGAGGGTTCGCGCATGCCCGCATCACCCGGCCTGGATACGCCATTGAGTACGACTATTTCGACCCACGTGCACTGAAGCCGAGTTTGGAGACAAAGGCGCTAGGCGGATTATTTTTCGCCGGCCAAATCAATGGTACCACCGGCTACGAAGAAGCCGCTGCGCAAGGGCTGATAGCCGGCACCAATGCCGCCTTGCAGGTGCAAGAGCAAGCGCCGTGGTGGCCGCGTCGCGATGAAGCCTATGCCGGGGTATTGATCGATGACCTTATCACTCGTGGTACCGATGAGCCCTACCGCATGTTTACGTCACGTGCGGAATATCGACTGATCTTGCGTGAGGATAATGCCGACCTGCGGTTAACCGAAATCGGCCGTCGCCTAGGACTGGTCGACGATGTTCGTTGGCGCCGATTCTGTGCCAAACGCGACACCATCGCGCGTGAACGTGAACGACTGGATTCGACCTGGGTGCAACCCGAGACCGTCGCTCCCGAACATACGCGCCGCGTGCTCGGGCAGCCGCTGACGCGGCCGGCAACATTGCTTGAATTATTGCGTCGCCCTGAGTTGAGCTACGAGGCAGTGCTGGAACTGGCGAACATCAGCACGCCCACCGATGATCGTGAGGTCATTCAGCAGCTGGAAATAGAGGCTCGGTATTCGGGCTATATCGTGCGCCAAACGCAAGAGATCGCGCGGCACCGCCGGCACGAGCACACCCACCTGTCCGCGGAACTCGATTATGCCGCCGTCCGCGGGCTTTCGATTGAGGCGCAGCAAAAGCTCAATGCGCACAGACCCGCCACCGTCGGCCAGGCATCGCGTATTTCAGGCGTGACCCCGGCTGCTATTTCGCTGCTGTTGGTACACCTAAAGCGCGAACGTGCCTGAGGTACTCAATTTCTGCCGCAGAGCAGTGGCTATACTACTAGCAATAGCCGCCGCATGATTAAGGAGATGTGCTATGGCCGACGGTGGTTGGCAGGGATTCATTTATATGGGCGTCCTGACCTTGATGGCCGGCAACGTCTTTGCCGCTATTGTGGGGCTACTCATGATCATTGCTCCCACGCGCCTGGCAAGCTGGTCGCACGTGTCAGATCGGTGGGTATCAACGAGGGCCGCAACCGACTCGCTTGACCGAATGCGCAACGTCGATGGCCAGATCCTCAGTCGTCCTAAGCTGGCTGGCGTCATCATATTGGCGGGAGCAGCATTCATTCTCATCGAAGGCGTATTCTTCGTGCGTCGGATCGGCGTTGCTGAAGGTGGCCGCCTGCTATCGGAGTTCCTTGGCGGTAATGCACTTGCGTCCGGGGCATGGGAGGTGTTGTGGTTAAGTTTATTGGTTTCCTTGTTTTTGGGTGCGCTGTTGGCTTTGGTCGTTGGTGCACTGGCTGTCTTCAGAACCGACCTGTTGCAACAAGTTTCACAGCGGGCCAATCGATGGGTTTCGACGAGCGGTAGCGTTAAGGCGCTCGATGCCCCCCATTATCGTTTCGATGGTCTTGTTCGTAATCGACCACGGCTTTGGGGTACGCTAATTGTCTTGTTTGCGGCTTACGCGCTAGTCGTATTGTCTGCTTTTAGCCGTTCGTTATAACTGCGCTCGGCCCAAATAAAAAAACCAGCACAGCGCTAACCGTGCTGGTTTTTGATTGCAACGAATAGTCGCTTACTGCGTCATGCTGCTCGCCGTGTAGGAGAACGTATTGACGCTAAGAGGGCTACCATCTTCATCGATAACCGATACTTTCCAGTCGCCCACCCAATAGGGTGTCATGGTCTTGCTTGAATAAACACGCCAGCGTGGTCCGCCGATCTCAAAACCGACTTCTGCCATCACCTGACCGTTGTACTCCCAACGATGAGTGACGGTATGGCCAGCCATGTCTTGAATCTCCGTGAAGTAGAAGACCTTCGAGTCATCCGCAGTGACCGTCGAAAGCGAATCCACGGGTTCGCGATCCTGGACATCGCTGGTAATCGCCGCGCGGGCAACGCTTCCTTTTGACATGCTGTCCTGCGCACTTGCCATCGCCATGCCCGTCTCAGTGTCCGTTTGATGCCCTTCCGTGGCTTGGGCGATGTGCCAAGGGGCGATCACCAGGGTGCCAACTATCGCTAGACTTGCAAATTTCATAGATTCCTCCTTAAGAATGGTTCCTATCGCGCCGGGGGTCCCATGCGCTCCTTAACTTTAGTGCGCCGACTAACAATTGCCGTAGTGAGCGGACGAAGGGCCGAAATCCCAAGACAAGCTGCCATTGTCGGGCCGCAATGCCATTTAGTCGGGATTCAATAGCGCTTACACTGCTAGATTCAGGCCCCAGACCACAACCACAGGAGGTAGACAATGCGCGGCCTCATACTTGCCGTACTAATTGCGGGACTAGTCGTTCTTTCGCCAGCCGGCTACGCCGGCGGTCTGGTACTGACTCGCAGCAGCCACAGTGTTGGCGAAACCCTAGACCGCTTGGAAACGGTGCTACGTAACAAGGGTCTAAGGATATTCGCTCGTATCGATCATGGTGCTGGTGCCAAGGGCGCGGGGGTTGATCTACGACCTACACAGTTACTGCTATTTGGGAACCCAAAGCTCGGTAGCCAATTGTTGACCAGCAATCAACTGGTGGGCATCGATCTACCGATGAAAGCGCTCGTTTGGGAGGATGCCCAGGGTCAAGTGTGGCTTGCGTATAATGATCCTGGTCATATTGCCGCTCGTCATGGCATTGAGGATAGACCCGGCGTTATAAGTAAGATGAGTGGCGCCCTGAATAAACTTACCGGCAAGGCCACACAACCATAAAATTTTGGAGCTCGCAGAGCAGCTTGCGGACGGCCGGCGGGCATTAGATATAGCCTGCGCGCCGGACATCGACGCCAAGCTGCTGCATTACCTGCGGCTGCTGCAAAAGTGGAATCGGGTTTATAATCTCACCGCAGTGCACGACCCACGGGAGGTGGTCACGCGTCATCTCCTCGACAGCCTTGCTATTACCTCTCATATGGTGGGCCGGGTAGTCGATGTCGGGACCGGCGCCGGTCTGCCGGGGATACCGCTAGCGCTGGTGCTGCCACAGCTTAAATTTGCGCTCGTGGATAGCAACGCGAAGAAAACGCGTTTTGTTGTTCAAGCGGTGACCGAATTGGGTTTGGATAATGTTGACGTGGTTTGCAAGCGCGTAGAAGAATTCAAGCCAGCGAAGGCTTTCGATACGGTGGTCGCTCGCGCGTTTGCGCCGATCGCCGGCGTGTTGGCAGTCAGTAGCCATCTTTGCGCCAACCATGGTCGTATCTTGATTATGAAGGGAAAGAGCCCGAAGCAAGAACTTGCATCCGTTCCCGCACACTATAAGGTGATGGACGTGCACGCCGTTCGTGTGCCAGGACTCAATGAAAAACGGCATCTCGTAGTCATCACTCGGCAATAGAAAGATCAATGGGCAAAACGATCGCAATTGCTAATCAGAAAGGCGGTGTCGGCAAGACCACGACCAGCATTAATCTTGCTGCCTCATTGGTAAGGACCCAGCGGCGTATCATGCTGGTTGACATTGACCCGCAAGGCAATGCCACCATGGGAAGCGGCGTAAACAAAGAGGAGCTTGCCTGCAGTACCTATGAAGTCTTGATCGGTGAAGCGCGTATCGCACTGGCCCGTATCGCGGTAGATGCCGGCTACGATCTGGTGCCGGCTAATGATCAGCTTTCGGGGGCTCAGGTAGAGTTGATGGATATCGAGCGTCGCGAGTCGTGTCTGCGCGAAGCGTTACGATCGATTGATGGTGAATACGATTACATACTCGTCGACTGCCCACCGGCACTGAATCTTTTGACGATAAACGCGTTGGTGGCGGCACAGGCGGTTATAATTCCAATGCAGTGTGAGTACTACGCGCTGGAGGGACTTACTGCTCTATTGAACATTATTCGGAAGATTCGCCAATCTTTGAATCCGACACTGAAGATCGAAGGACTGATACGTACTATGTTCGATCCGCGAAACAATTTAGATAACGAAGTGTCGGCACAATTGAAAGAACACTTTGGCGACAAACTTTATCGCACCATCATCCCGCGTAACGTGCGCCTGGCCGAGGCGCCAAGTTATGGTAAACCAGTGATTAGCTACGACATGCAATCCAAAGGAGCGCAAGCGTACCTAGCCTTAGCGGGCGAGGTATTGAGACGCGGCGAGGCAGCAGCATGATAGTGAGGTGTCAAACGTGAGTAACAAGAAACCACGCCTGGGTCGCGGACTAGACGCCCTGCTAGAGCATACGGTCAAGCCTTTGGCCGGCAAGGAGACACTGCGAAACATCCCAATTGACTTGCTCCAGCGCGGCAAATATCAGCCACGCACCCACATGGGTAAGCAGGCACTGGCCGAGCTTGCGGACTCGATTCGCAGCCAAGGTGTGGTGCAGCCCATTGTTGCGCGTGAACTGAAGACTGGCAATTATGAGATCATCGCCGGCGAGCGGCGCTGGCGCGCGGCGCAGATGGCGGGTCGCGACACCATCCCGGCCATCATACGCCGGGTACCTGATGAAGCGGCCATCGCCATTTCGCTGATCGAAAATATTCAGCGCGAAAACCTAAATCCGTTAGAAGAAGCGTCTGCCCTGCAACAGCTGATAGACGAGTTTGGTATGAACCACCAAAAGGTGGCCGATACGGTGGGACGTTCGCGGACGGCAGTTACCAACCTGCTGAGGCTGCTGACACTCAACCAAGATGTACGCAAGCTCCTACTTGCCGGCCAGCTAGATATGGGTCATGCCCGAGCATTGCTTGCGCTGCCTGCCGAGGCCCAAAGCCAGGTTGCCCGGCAAGTCGCGCAGCGTGACCTATCAGTGCGCGAGACCGAGGCGCTGGTGCGGCGTCGCTTACACCAGCCAGCCGCCGGCAAGAAAAGCCGCCGCCGCGCTCACGACCCCGACATCCGATCCTTGCAAGATGAGTTGGGGGAACGGCTCGGCGCGAAAGTGCGCATTAACCATAAGCGCAGCGGCCGCGGCCAGCTGACGATAGACTACAATAGTATTGATGAGCTAGAGGGTATACTGGATCATATTCGGTAGGCGCTCGGGGCACACAACCACCCTACGGCGTGGGTCCACCAGAAGGAGAGTTAGGTGTCATGAAAAAGAGTTTGCTGATTCTGATTGTCAGCTTGGTTCTCACCAGTGCGGCGTGGGCGCAGCAGTCGGAACCGACAGATGTGCGGGAGGCAGCGCAGCGTGGCGACCAGGAGGCCCAGCTGGAGATGGGGATCTTGTATGAATATGGGTTCTTCATGTCTGGCCATACGATACCGGCGCTGGCCTGGTATATGCTGTCAGCCGAGCAAGGTAATGAGAAGGCCGCCAAACGGCGCGATCTGTTGATGAGTCGCATGAGTCAAGGCGAGATCGACCAGGCGCGGTCGCAGTCCAGTCAACTGGTGCGTTAATTGCCAATCATTCTGCGATGGCGGTGAAACCGGGTAGTGCTTAAGCGCTACTGGGGCGCCCGTTGTCGCCGCCTTATAATTGTCTAAGTAACCGTATAATAAGAACATTGTCGTATTGACCCCTATGTAGTGCGACCTTTATACTGCGACGCTTCTGCGCCATCGCAGTGACGGTGTGCCCGAATAATGAGAACCTCAGGGCCAATGGGCGACGCAGCCGTGAACTTGCAGCGAGGGATCCGCCGGGTGGTGCTGAGTCAAGCCCTGCTGACGCTAATGGTAGCGATCGGTATATGGGTTACCCACGGGAAGTTCGATGCCGTTTCAGCCTGTTATGGTGGCGGCATCGCTATCTTGAGTACCTGGTGGCTGGGGAGGCGTGTGCAACGTGCGGGCGATGGCACCGGTGCTCAGATCTCGTTATATGCCGGCGCGGCAGTACGCTTTGTTGCCGTGCTCGTGTTGTTGGGTGTCGGCATCGGGCTCCTGAAGCTCGCGCCGATCCCGTTGATCATTGCTTTTGCCGTGGCTCAATTGGGATTTTTGTTTAATCTGGGCAGCACCATGCCATCAAAATGAAAATGAACGCGTCATGGAGTAACTTGTGAGTGAACCCGCCGGCGGCGGCCCCACCGCAGTCCAGTACATAACGCACCACTTGGCCAACTTGCAGGCAGGCGAGGGCTTTTGGGCGCTCAACCTGGATACCTTGTTCTTCGGTTGGTTAACCGGTGGCTTGATCGTTTTTTTGGGTTGGCGGGCTGGGCGTAATATCAGCGTCGAAAATCCCCGTGGCATACAAAACGTACTCGAAGTCATACTGGAGTTCGTTAACGAGCAAGTTAAGAGTATTTTTCCTGTCAAGAATCGCCTCATCGGGCCGCTAGCGCTAACGATATTCATGTGGGTGTTCCTTATGAATGCGATGGACCTCGTGCCGGTAGATTTATTGCCCATCGCAGCTTCGTACCTTGGTATTCACTACTTAAAGGTAGTGCCTACCACCGATCCTCATACCACCTTGGGCATGTCGTTCACCGTGTTCGCGCTGATGATCTTCTATAACGTCAAGATCAAGGGACTGTTCGGCTATGGTAAGCAATTCCTGACGCATCCGTTTGGCATTTGGTTATTCCCATTCAACATTATGATGACCGCAATTGAGGAAATCGCTAAGCCACTTAGCCTTGGATTGCGTCTCTTCGGTAATCTGTTCGCGGGCGAGCTCGTATTTGTGCTGATTGCACTATTACCGTGGTGGATACAATGGATTCCCGGCGGGGTGTGGGCGATCTTTCACTTGCTCGTGATTACGCTACAGGCGTTTATCTTTATGATGTTAACCATCATGTATCTGGCGATGGCGCACGAGAGCCATGACGATCCGGAGCATGCGGCCTAACGCTAGCAAAAGAATTTTAACGACTGAAAAAGAGTAATACTCGACCATTAAGGAGACAAGCAATGTCAGCTGAGGCAAATATGATCGAAGTAGTCAGCAGCGTTTATGCCTTTACCTCCCTTGGCGTTGGCGTCATCTTGGCCGCGGCCGGTCTAGGATCAGCCCTCGGATGGGGACTGATCTGCGCCAAGTATATGGAAGGCATCGCCCGCCAACCGGAAATGCTTCCAGCCCTACGCGTACAAATGTTCATTACGGCAGGGCTGATGGAATCATTCCCTTTTATCGTGCTCGCCTTCGCTATGTACTTCACTTTCGCTAATCCATTTATCGCCAGCGCACTAGAAGCAGCAAAAACAGTAAGTGGTGGTTAAGCGACATTGTTCCTATAACGACTCGACGTTGGGCATAGTGCTGACAGAATTGTAGGGAGGGAGAGCATGAATTTGACCCTACTTGGACAAATGGGCACCTTCGCGGTGTTAGTTTTTGTTATATGGCGTTTCTTGTGGGATCCAATTACCCAGGCACTGGAGGAGCGCACTAAACGAGTTGCCGATGGATTGGCTGCGGCCGAAAAAGGCAAACACGAACTCGAGCTCGCGGAGAAACGTGCAGGTGACGTGCTGCGTGATGCCAAATTGCAGGTATCGGACATCGTGGCGCACGCGGAGCGGCGCGCCAGCGAAATCGTCGATGCGGCCAGGCATGAGGCGAAGCAGGAGGCTGAACGCATTGTTATTGCCGCCAAGGCTGAGGTCGATCAGGAGCGCAACCGCGCCCGTGAAGACCTACGCGCATCGGTAGCTGACTTAGTGGTCTACGGCGCCTCTAAGATCCTCGAGAAAGAGATCGACGCCAAAGCACATGCCAAGCTGCTGGCAGACGCGGCCAAACAGCTCTGAAGGCCGACTCTATGGCGGAGACCAGAACCCTAGCTAGACCCTATGCCGAAGCCATTTTCTCGTTAGCGAGCGAGCGTAAAGAATTGCAGCAGTGGGCCACTATGCTAGGCCTGCTAGCCGATGTCGGCGCCGACGAAAGGATATCCGCGCTCGTGGGCGATCCGCGGATCAGCAAAGAACATGTGACCGGTCTTTTGGTAGACATATGCGGCAATCAATTGACCGCCGATGGCAAGAACTTGGCACGTTTGCTGGTCGAGAACGAGCGGTTCCATTTGATTGCGGATATCGCGACACAGTTCGAACAGCTTAAAGCCGATGCCGAGGGCACGCTGGAGGTTGAGGCGATCTCCGCATTCGAACTTGATGACGCGCAAATGAAATCTATTTCGCAGGCGATGCAAAAGAAGCTGGGCCGCGAAGTAAAGCTCGTCACCAAGTTGGATAAATCACTGATCGGTGGTGTCGTTATTCGCGCCGGTGATCTGGTTATAGACGGCTCGGTTACCGGCCGTCTGCGTGAATTAGCAGCACAGTTGAACTAATAAGGGAAACCACCATGGCACAGCTACTCTCATCAGAAATCAGTGATCTGATTAAGCAGAAGATAGAGAGCTTCGAGGCGAAGCCCGAAGCCCGTACTCAAGGCACTGTCGTCAGCCTCACCGACGGTATCGCGCGTATTCACGGCCTATCCGATGTCATGCAGGGCGAAATGATTGAGTTTCCGGGCAACACGGCAGGGTTGGCGCTGAATCTCGAGCGCGACTCGGTGGGTGCCGTGATCATTGGTGATTATCAACATGTCTCTGAAGGCGATAGCGTTAGTTGTACCGGCCGCATTATGGAGGTGCCGGTAGGTCGGGAATTGATTGGACGCGTGGTGGATGCGCTTGGGCGCCCTATCGATGGTCGTGGCGCCCTCAACAGCAAAGAAACGTCGCCGCTGGAGAAAATTGCACCCGGCGTGATTCAACGTCAGTCGGTGTCGCAGCCGGTGCAAACGGGCCTGAAATCTATCGACTCCATGGTACCTATCGGCCGTGGTCAGCGAGAATTGATTATCGGTGATCGCCAAACCGGCAAGACCGCGTTGGCAGTAGACACCATCATCAACCAGAAAGGATTGGACCTTGTCTGCATCTATGTTGCGGTTGGCCAAAAGGCATCGTCGGTGGCGAATGTGGTCAGAAAGCTGGAAGAGTACGGCGCCATGGAACACACGATCGTGGTAGCGGCAACCGCGGCCGAGGCGGCGGCACTGCAATATGTCGCTCCCTACAGCGGTTGTGCGATGGGTGAGTACTTCCGTGATCTCGGCGAAGACGCGCTTATCATCTATGATGATCTAACCAAACAGGCATGGGCCTATCGCCAGATCTCGCTGTTGCTGCGCCGACCGCCGGGTCGTGAAGCCTATCCGGGCGATGTGTTTTACTTGCACTCGCGCCTGCTCGAGCGCGCTTCCCGCATCAACGCCGAGTACGTAAAGAAGCTCACCGATGGCAAGGTCAAGGATAAGACCGGATCACTCACGGCGCTACCGATCATTGAGACCCAGGCCGGGGACGTATCGGCATTCGTTCCCACCAATGTGATCTCGATCACCGATGGGCAGATTTATTTGGACAACGATCTGTTTAATGCCGGGGTGCGCCCGGCCATCAACGCGGGCTTGTCGGTATCGCGGGTCGGTGGTGCAGCACAAACCAAGATTATCAAACGACTCGGTGGGGGTGTGCGCCTGGCTTTGGCACAATATCGCGAGCTTGCTGCGTTTGCCCAATTCGCATCCGAATTGGACGCCACGACGCGCAGGCAAATCGAGCGTGGGCAGCGCATCACGGAATTTATGAAGCAACCCCAGTACTCCCCCATGACGGTGGCGGAAATGGCAGTATCTTTGTTTGCTGCGAACGAAGGTTACGTCGACGATGTCGACGTCGCTAAAGTAGGCGCATTTGAAGACGCGCTACAAAGCTACATGAAGTCCTCACGCGCCGATCTCATGGAAAAGATCAACCGCGAAGCGGACTATACCGATGATATCGCGGCTGAGCTCAAGGCTGCGCTAGAAGACTTCAAGGCTAACCACACGTGGTAGTGTTGCCATGGCGGTCGGAAGAGACATACTAAAGAAGATTAAGAGCATCCAAAACACGCAAAAAATCACGCGTGCAATGGAAATGGTAGCGGCCAGCAAAATGCGGCGCGCGCAAGAGCGTATGAGTGCGGCACGACCCTACGCCGAGAAAATCCACAACGTCATTGGCCACTTGCACCATGCCCATCCAGAATACAAACACCCGTTTGTCGTCGAGCGCGAGGCCAAGAATGTAGGCATAGTCTTGGTGACTACCGATCGTGGTCTGTGCGGTGGCCTCAATGCGAACGCCATGCGCACGACGTTGGAGGCCATGAGGGGTTGGGATGAAAAGGGTTTGGGTATCTCGATGTCGACGATTGGGGCCAAGGGTCTGGGTTTCTTTAGGCGCTTGGGCGCCAACATACTTTCGGAGGCTACCCATCTCGGCGATACCCCACGGTTCGAGGATCTGATCGGCGCCATCAAGGTGATGTTGGATGCCTATACGAACGCCGATGTCGACTGCCTCTACATCGTATATAGCCGTTTCGTAAACACCATGACCCAGCGGCCAGCGTTGCAGCAGTTGTTACCACTTCCCGGGACCGATGAAGAAGAACTCAAACATCACTGGGATTACATTTATGAGCCGGACGCGGAGGAAGTGTTGGAAGATCTGTTGCGGCGTTACATAGAGGCGTTAGTCTATCATGCGGTGGTGGAAAATCTCGCTTGTGAGCAATCGGCGCGGATGGTGGCGATGAAGTCGGCGTCCGATAATGCCGGCAAGCTTATCGACGAATTTACACTGAAATACAACAAGGCACGCCAGGCCGCGATTACCCAGGAGATATCTGAAATCGTCGGCGGCGCAGGCGCAGTTTAGAAACAGAAGTTAAGTGTCGTGGGGAGTAGCAAGGAATACGCGTTTTCTGTTACTTGCCACTTGAACTTGCTGCTCGGTGTGAGGATAAAAAATGAGTTCAGGAGAAATCGTACAGGTGATCGGCGCGGTGGTTGACGTGGAGTTTCCGCGTGAGGTATTACCGAAAATCTACCATGCTTTAAAGATCCCCGATGCCGACCTAACGCTGGAAGTCGAACAGCAGTTGGGTGACGGCGTCGTGCGCTGTATTGCCATGGGTTCTTCTGACGGCCTGCGTCGCGGAATCAAGGTCGAGAATACGGGTGCCCCGATCTCAGTGCCGGTAGGACAAGAGACGCTTGGCCGCATCATGGATGTGCTCGGTCGGCCGGTGGACGAAGCCGGCGATATCGGCGCCGAAAAAGTCATGCCCATTCATCGCAAGGCCCCGGCCTACGAAGAGCAGGCGGCCAGTGGCGAGCTTCTTGAAACCGGCATCAAAGTTATCGATTTGATATGTCCGTTCGCCAAGGGCGGCAAGATCGGCCTGTTTGGTGGTGCCGGTGTGGGCAAGACCGTCAACATGATGGAGCTCATCCGGAACATCGCCATCGAGCATGAAGGTTACTCTGTGTTTGCGGGTGTCGGTGAACGTACTCGCGAAGGCAATGACTTCTATCACGAAATGAAAGACGGCGGTGTGCTCGACAAGGTGGCGTTGATTTATGGCCAAATGAATGAGCCACCGGGCAACCGCCTACGTGTGGGCCTTGCCGGGCTCACCATCGCTGAGAACTTTCGCGACGAAGGGCGGGACGTGTTGATGTTCATCGATAACATTTATCGTTATACGCTGGCCGGCGTAGAAGTATCGGCGTTGTTAGGACGCATGCCTTCAGCCGTGGGCTACCAACCCAACCTGGCCGAAGAAATGGGCGTGCTTCAGGAGCGCATAACATCGACCAAGACCGGTTCCATTACCTCGGTGCAGGCCATTTATGTCCCGGCCGACGATCTCACCGACCCCTCACCGGCGACGACGTTTGCCCACCTTGATGCAACGGTGGTGCTATCGCGACAAGTGGCAGAGCTGGGAATCTATCCGGCGGTCGATCCACTGGATTCCACTAGCCGTCAGGTGGACCCCAACATAATCGGTGAGGAACATTACCGGACAACGCGGGATGTGCAGGCCACTTTGCAACGCTATAAGGAGTTGCAAGATATTATCGCCATCCTCGGTATGGATGAACTCTCAGAAGAGGACAAACTCGCAGTGGCTAGGGCACGAAAGATTCAGCGTTTCTTGTCGCAACCGTTCTTTGTAGCCGAGGTGTTCACCGGTACACCCGGTAAGTATGTGTCGATGAAAGAGACCATCCGCGGTTTCCGCGGTATTGTCGATGGTGAACACGATCAATTGCCCGAACAAGCGTTTTATATGGTTGGCTCCATCGATGAGGCGATAGAAAAGGCGAAGTCGCTGTAGCGATCGCCGAGGCCTAGGCTATGGCAATGACGATGCATGTGGATATTGTCAGTGCCGAGGAGGAGATTTTCTCGGGCACGGCGGAGATGTTGTTCGTGCCGCTGGAGACCGGCGAGGTAGGTATACTACCGCGACATGCACCGCTGTTGGCACGCATGAAGCCAGGCGAAATGCGGGTGCGCAATGACAACGAAGATCAATCCTTCTACGTATCCGGTGGGCTGTTGGAAATACAGCCACACGTTGTTACCGTGTTGTCGGATACAGCGGTGCGCGCCAAGGATCTTGATGAAGCGGCGGCGCTGGAAGCGGAACGCCGCGCGCAGGAAACGTTGAAAGATAGACAAGCCGATATTGATTATGCCAAGGCGCAGGCTGAACTCATCGAGGCCACTGTGCAACTACGGATGATTCGTCGGTTGCGCGATAAGCTCAAGAAGTAGCGCCGTTGGCATTAGCGTTTACTCATCGACTCGCCTGCCTCGGCCCCGCCTTGGGATGCCGAACGCGTATTTAACACATTGAACAATAAGGATGTTATCGTCCAGCCAATGTTACCGGGCTGAGGCCATGCCGAGGTCTAGGCAAGGCGAGGCTAAATGGTTATCGTCACTGGGGCAGCGACGTTCGATGATGCCGGTGACAACCAACTGCTATCTTTCCTTATTATGAAGACCACCACGCCCAGTAGATCGATCGGCCCATGAAGCTCGAAGTCGTTGTCCTCGCCGCCGGCCAAGGCACGCGGATGTACTCGGATACACCTAAGGTATTACATGATCTCGGTGGCAAACCTTTATTGAGGCGCGTGACCGATGTTGCCGAGAGTTTGGATGCAGTGGCAATACATGTCGTCTATGGTCATGGCGGTGAACGTGTTCGAGAGGCTATTGGCGCCAACGAATTTAACTGGGTGTTGCAAGCAGAGCAGAAAGGCACCGCACACGCGATGATGCAGGCCTTGCCGTGCGTGGATGATCAGGCGTGTGTACTTGTACTTTATGGCGATGTGCCACTTATCCAGGCGCAAACCCTGCGAGAATTGGCTGATGCGACTGACGATAAAGGCCTAGCGATCCTTACGGCTGAGCTGGCTGATCCTAGTGGCTATGGCCGTATCATCCGCGACGAAAGTGGCCGTGTCACGAAGATTGTGGAGCACAATGATGCAAACCAGGACGAGCTTTGTGTGCACGAAATTAACACCGGTTTTCTTGCCGCACCGGCCGGCACATTAAAATCCTGGTGCGCGCAAGTACATAATGCCAATGCCCAGGGCGAGTACTACCTCACCGATGTTGTCGCGATTGCGGTGAAGGAAGGCGCAGATATTGTAACCCGTAATCCCGCCGTTACCTGGGAGATCATGGGTGTAAACAGTAACGCGGATTTGGCGCAGCTCGAGCGAACCTATCAGCGACAGCAGGCACAGGCATTAATGGCGCAAGGGGTGACGCTGCGTGATCCAGCCCGATTCGATCTACGCGGTGAACTTGAGGTTGGCCGTGACGTGGTGATCGACATCAATGTGGTATTTGAAGGTAAAGTTACCCTTGCCGATGGCGTACATATCGGACCCAACAACGTGATAAGGTCATCCTCCATCGGTGGTGGAACCGAAATCCTTTCCAATTGTGTGATCGAGCAATCGATCGTGGGCGGTAACTGTCGCATCGGTCCCTTTGCCCGTTTGCGTCCGGGACCACGGATTGCAGATCAAGTGCAAGTTGGGAATTTCGTAGAAGTTAAGCAATCGGATATTGGTGAGGGATCTAAGATTAATCATCTGAGTTATGTCGGTGATACGACAGTGGGTAAGAACGTCAATATCGGCGCCGGCACCATTGTCTGCAACTACGACGGGGCCAACAAGCATCGGACCATCATTGGCGACAATGCATTTATCGGCTCGGATACCCAGTTGGTGGCACCCGTGACTGTCGGTGAGGGGGCAACTATTGGTGCCGGCTCAACTATCACTAAGGATGTGCCGGCCGGGGAGTTGACCTTGAGTCGGGCAAAAGAGAAGACCGTGCTGGGTTGGACACGACCGACCAAGAACAAACCATAAGTCGTGAGACTCCTATGACATGCGCTATCATTGGGTCTCCAGAGTAGCAGTGTTATTGGTGAATTAGAGGTGTGATATGTGCGGCATTGTGGGTGCTATCAGTCAACGTAGCGTCGTCCCGATACTGCTGGAAGGGCTGAAACGTCTTGAGTACCGGGGCTATGATTCCGCCGGCGTCGCGGTCCTGAACGACGATAGCAACCTCGAACGCGTACGCACAGTGGGCAAGGTTATTGTGCTCGAACAAGCGATTGAACGCACGAAGCTTGCCGGCGCGACTGGCATTGCCCATACCCGTTGGGCCACGCACGGGGTACCGAATGAGGAAAACGCCCACCCGCAAACCAGCCACGAACGCTTCGCGGTTGTCTGCAATGGCATCATCGAGAATCACGAAAGTCTGCGGCAAAAGTTAGAGGGACTAGGGTATGAGTTTGCTTCGCAGACCGATACCGAGGTTATCGCCCACTTGATTCATCACTACTGTGAGGAGCAAGGCGACTTTTTGGCGGCGACCCAGACTACCGTGCGAGAACTCGAGGGCGCCTATGCGATTGCGGTGCTGAGCCACGATGAGCCCGAACGCATCATTGCGGCCCGTAAGGGCTGCCCGTTGGTGGTCGGTATCGGTAGCGGCGAGCATTTTTTGGCCTCCGATGTGCTGGCGCTCGCCCCGGTAACACGAGAGGTCATCTACCTCGATGATGGCGACATCGTCGATCTCAAACGCACGGCCTGCAACGTATATGCGGTTAACGGACAGGCAGTCGAGCGCAGCGTGCATGTGTCTGAGACCAAGGCTGACGCGGTTGACCGTGGACGCTATCGCAACTTCACGCAGAAGGAGATTTTTGAGCAACCGCAAGCAGTGGCAGAGACACTCGAGGGCAGGATAGGCAACAAGCGCATCTTAGAGCAGGCGTTCGGGGTCGAGGCGGCGGCCATCTTCGATAAGGTCGAGGCAGTACAAATCATCGCCTGCGGTACTAGCTACCATGCCGGCTTGGTCGCTCGGTATTGGTTGGAAACGTTGGCTGGTTTGCCCTGTGCGGTGGAGATCGCGAGTGAGTTTCGTTATCGCAAACATGCGGTGAGACCCAACACCCTAGTGGTAACGATTTCACAATCCGGCGAAACACGTGACACGCTCGAGGCCCTGCAATACGCCAGGTCGTTAGGATTCGGCCACTCATTGGCGATTTGCAACGTCCCGGAAAGCTCGTTGGCGCGGGATTCGGAACTGGTATTGCTTACGCGGGCAGGACCGGAGATCGGCGTTGCTTCGACCAAGGCCTTTACGACGCAATTAAGCTCACTGTTACTACTGGTAATCGCGCTGGCGCGTCGTCACGCCCTTACCGTAGATCAAGAAGCAGCGCTGGTGGCGGAATTGGAACAGCTGCCAGGTCGTATCAAGGGAGTGCTGGAGTTGAACGATACCATAAAAGACTTAGCCGCCCGTTTTGTGAATAAACACCACGCGCTATTCTTGGGAAGGGGTATACAGTTCCCGATCGCGCTCGAAGGTGCCCTCAAGCTAAAGGAAATCTCCTATATCCATGCCGAGGCCTACGCTGCCGGCGAACTCAAGCATGGCCCGCTTGCATTGGTTGATGCCAATATGCCAGTAGTAGCGGTAGCCCCCAACGACGAGTTGCTGGAAAAGTTGAAATCCAACTTACAAGAGGTTCGCGCGCGCGGCGGCGAGTTATTGGTTTTTTCTGAAGCGGCGACTGGTGTAAATTCAGATGAAGCAACGACGATTGTTCATCTACCAGCCATGGGAGAGTTCACCGCGCCGATACTCTATGTCGTACCCCTACAGTTGCTCGCCTACCATGTAGCGATTGTAAAGGGCACCGATGTTGACCAACCGCGGAACCTTGCCAAGTCAGTTACGGTGGAGTAAACGAATTAGTTTTTATTGTTGTTGATCGATGGAAAGCGAAGCAGCGCCGGTAATCCACAGCGTGCACAATTCTCTAGCAGCCGTTTGATCTCGTCGAAAGCGATCTCCGGAAACTGAACTTGTAAAGCGCGCGCACAAAATGGCGTATCCTGTGCAGCTAGCCAATTGACGACATCGGCATGCAATTTGGGTATTTCGATGGTTACCCGCGTGCGCTCTTTATTGTGTTCTTACGATCTTATTGGTTGCCAGTGCGCAGATACGAAGCCACCGCACATCGCCATCTGCTGCATAGATCTCGGCCGGCGTCAACCTACGGCATGATGAATCGGTGTTGGCGCCCAGGGCGGGCGCGAGACCGTTTTGCCTTCGCGACCCCCTTGGCGTTCGTTCTCAGGCCGGCATTTCGTCGTGCCTTGGCAAGTCATCGAGTACCTCGTACCAAGGGGCCTTGTGGCTCATCCAGATATGGCGGGTCGGTCTGACCTTCGGGTCTTGGTCTAGTGTGCCTATCCTGAGCACCACAATACCGGGTTTTTTGGCCATGTAGGCGTAGATATGCGAACCACAGTCGCAACAAAAACAGCGTTTCTTGCCTGGCGAAGACTCGTACTCGCTTATCTTGTCGTTGCCGCTAACGATACGGAAACCGTCGGCAGAAGTGATGGCGCCTGAGCCGTAAACGGTGCCGTGGATCTTCCTACAGGTATGACAATGACAATGCTGAAAGGCCTGAACTTCAGTTGCGATTTCGTACTTCACGCCTTGACAATGGCAGCTACCGGTTATCATGGTTCCTCCATGGTTGCCCAGTTGTTATTTGATAGTAACTTGCGGTATCCAATTGCGCGCTCGCCGTTGTAGTCGCCCGTCAATACTCTCACCATCAAAGTCAGTTACCGACGACACGAGATCTCCTGGATTTACACCCTCGAATGTGTTGACGTTTACTACTGCGTACGTTTTTCCTTCAAATTTGCTAGTGACAAATGGCATCACGCCACACCTTGCACAGATGTAGAACTCTGCTGTCTTCGTACCAAAGGCATATTTGTTGATGCGCGATTGATCAGACACACATGCCGTCAGTTGCCCCTTTGGGTGGGAGGTATAGACGCCGTTGTGCTTGCGACAGAACGTACAACTACATGCGCGTACTGGGATTTCGTTATCGGACTCTGGCCACACAAATTCATATTGGATGTTTCCGCAGTGACATTTTCCTAGAATGTTTCGCATAACGGCGACTGCATCAGAAACAATCGGGGGCGGTGGGGCTTAACCTAGCTCCCGTCACCATCATCTTCATGCTTGCCCCTGACGTAGATAAAGATGTCTTTAAGGCCGATGGCGCACAGCGCTACACCTATGAGACCTAAAATAATCAAGGTAATAATCGCATAGTTGCCATGTAACTGTTGGTTGAAGATGTTGATTACCCCGGCGCCGAGAAAGCCCATGAACTTCGGCCACATCTGCCAAAGGAATATTAGCCACAGTATCAGATAGATGATCCCGCGCTTTAGAAGTACGGGGTCACTTGCTTTGTCTTGGGTCATCGCCGTCGCTACATGCCCGGATTGATAACTGCCGGCCGGTTCCTATCGGTACAAGGGATTGGGATGGTCGAATCGACAACCGGCCTCCCACTTCGATCGTTGATTGCCGTGGGCTGGAAAACCACCTATGTCCTTGATGATGCGGGCTAAGTGAAGCAGGTTCCAGGTCATGAATGTGGTATTGCGGTTGGTAAATTCATTCTCCGGACCACCAGAGCCCGGGTCAAGATAAGATGGTCCTGGGCCGGCTGGGCCGAGCCAGCCGGAATCGGCCTGCGGCGGTATTGAATAGCCCAGGTGTTGTAGTGAATACAAGATGTTCATCGAACAGTGCTTTGCGCCATCCTCGTTTCCGGTTATTAAGCAGCCACCGACACGGCCGTAGTAGGCGTACTGGCCGGCTGCATTTAAGTCGCCAGAGGTTGAGTACAATCGTTCGATGGTTTGCGTGCAAACTGAGGACTTCTCGCCGAGCCATATGGGCGAGGTGAGAACCAGTATGTCTGCCGCCTTTACCTTCTCGTAGATCTCCGGCCAATCGTCCTTTGCCCAACCGTGCTCGGTCATATCTGTATACACCCCGTATGCGATGTTGTAGTCAACCGGACGCAGCGTCTCGGTTTTGACCCCATTCTTTTCCATGATGGAGCGCGAGATGTGAATGAGTCCTTCGGTATGTGAAGGCTCTGGCGAGCGCTTCAACGTGCAGTTCAAGAATAGCGCCTGTAGATCAGAAAAATCCCATTTACTCGATTTACACATTTCCAGTTGTTTTTCACTTAGTTCCACCTTTGTTCCTCCTGCCCAGTGATTGTCTCAGGATAGTTAAGGCACTCGCCTGTCGGACGTAACAGTATGCCATCTTTTGGGCCCTGCCCCGATACCGTCATGATCGCTGACGAATCTCTGCGGTAATTGTTATTATCGCGTTATGGATGTCTCCGATATTCTGGATGCGCTCAATGCCGAGCAACGTGAAGCGGTAGCCGCCCCACCGGGACCCCTATTGGTATTGGCTGGGGCTGGCAGCGGTAAGACACGCGTGCTCACCCATCGCGTGGCCTGGCTGGTGGGTGTAGAGAATATCTCTCCGCATGCGATCCTGGCCGTAACCTTCACCAATAAGGCAGCGCAGGAAATGCGCGGTCGCATCGAGCAGTTGTTGCGATATCCGGCTAAGGGGCTGTGGATTGGCACATTCCATGGATTATCTCATCGTTTGTTGCGCGCACATTGGCGCGAGGTGAGCCTGCCACAGTCATTCCAGATCCTCGATAGTGAAGACCAATACCGTCTGATCAAGCGGGTGCTGAAAAATTTAGAGCTCGATGAGGCCTACTGGCCGCCACGTCGCCTGCAATGGTTTATCAATGCGCAAAAGGAGGAAGGCCGACGTCCTCAGCAGTTTGGCGAAATCGCAGATCGTCAATTGCACCAACAGGTGCGTGTATACAAGGCCTACGAAGAAGCCTGCCAGAAATCGGGGCTCGTCGATTTTGCCGAGATTCTCTTGCGGGTAATCGAGTTGTTGCGCAAAAGTGAAATCATGCGTGAGCACTACCAAGCGCGCTTCCGGCATGTGTTAGTGGATGAGCTGCAGGATACGAA
Organism: Gammaproteobacteria bacterium; assembly: GCA_029861845.1. Classification (GTDB taxonomy): domain Bacteria; phylum Pseudomonadota; class Gammaproteobacteria; order Acidiferrobacterales; family SPGG2; genus SPGG2. The sequence continues at coordinate 19,378 of JAOTYM010000066.1, forward strand.
TGCCATGCAGTACGAGTGGCTCCGGCTTTTCGCCGGCGCTCATAATAATCTGTTTGGCGTCGGCGATGATGATCAATCGATATACGGCTGGCGCGGCGCGCGCGTGGAGAACATGTTGTCATTTGAGCGCGACTTTGCAGGGGCGCGACTGGTCCGCATGGAGCAGAACTATCGATCAACCGAGACCATTCTGAGCGCCGCCAATGCTGTCATTAACCACAACGAGGGACGGCTCGGAAAAAACCTGTGGACCGAACACAAGGAAGGCGAGCGTATATCTTTATACACCGCGTTTAATGAATTCGACGAAGCGCGCTTCGTTATCGGTCGCATACGTGAATGGGTAGAAAGCGGTAACCGTCGAGATGAGACAGCCATTCTTTATCGTTCCAATGCACAATCCCGAGTGTTCGAGGAAGTGTTACTGGATGCCAATGTGCCCTACCGGGTCTATGGCGGCTTGCGATTCTTCGAACGCGCTGAAATCAAAGATGCGCTCGCCTTTCTGCGGATCGTGGCTAGTCGCCACGACGATCCTTCCTTCGAGCGTGTTGTTAACGTTCCGACACGCGGAGTCGGCAACCGATCACTCGAGGCGGTACGCCAGCTTGCTCGCGCTGACGATGTTTCGCTATGGGGAGCAGCAAAAAAATTGGTTGCGACGCGCCAGTTAGCGGCGCGTAACACCAACGCGATCGCGTCGTTCTTAACGCTCATCGACCGACTCGCCGAAGATACACATGGTTTCGAACTCGGGGAACTGATCGAGCATGTACTACAGCACAGCGGCCTGTTGGATCACTATCGCAAGGAAAAGGGTGAACAGGCTGAATCGCGGGTGGAGAATCTCGAGGAGCTGGTGTCGGCCGCGCGCTATTTCAATTACGAAGATGCCGACGAGATGGACCCGCTGTCGGCATTCTTGGCCCACGCCGCTTTAGAGGCTGGCGAAGGCCAGGCGAATGAGTGGGAAGACTGTGTCCAATTGATGAGCCTGCACTCAGCCAAAGGGTTGGAGTTCCCAATTGTATTCCTGACGGGCCTCGAGGAGGGCCTATTTCCACACCAACGTTCGCTCGAAGAAACGGGACGGCTCGAAGAGGAACGTAGGCTTTGCTATGTGGGCATGACCCGCGCAATGCAACGACTTTATTTGACCCATGCCGAGGTGCGACGGCTGCATGGGTCCGAGCACTACACGAGTCCGTCACGCTTTCTTGGAGAGGTTCCTCCGGAACTGATCGATGAGGTCCGTCCCCAGCCGCAGTTGCGACGTCCGTGGCGAATGGCGGGCTCAGTCCCGGTTGGGTCGCCGGACGCAGTCGGCATGAAATTGGGCCAACGGGTTCGACATCAAAAGTTTGGTGAAGGTGTTGTAATGAATTATGAGGGCCAAGGTGCGCACGCGCGGGTGCAAGTCAATTTCCAGGCAACGGGTAGCAAATGGTTGGTCTTGGCATATGCGAACCTGCAGCAGATTTAGCCGCCCCAGTAGCTTAATTTCCCCACATTTTTTGACTCAAATACCGCCGATAGGCTATATATATTGGGACACGGTTATATCTGTCAGATAGTTATGAAGTATCGGGTGCACACTTGACTGCTTTCGAGGCAGGGGTGATCTCTGCCGCAAGGGCGATGCTCATCATCGTCGGTATCGCCTTTTGTGCCGAGTTCCTAACCATGTTGGTACTCATGTATTTCGGCTATATAGGACGTTCCATTGGTCTCTTGCTAGCCGACGCCGGGCTGCTGTCGCTGCTTATTGCGCCACCGATCTATTGGTTGGTGGCGGTGCCGATTAAGCGTGAGTACGACATGCTGCAATATGCCGAGCGCCGTGCGGATGAACTCGGCGAGCAGGCAATCACCGACCCCCTTACCGGCACACGCAATCGCCGTGGTATTACGATCAGCACGCTCGAAGCGATGGCACATGCGGAACGCTACGGACATCCGTTGTCAGTGGCTATGATCGATGTCGACCACTTTAAGGACGTGAATGATACGCACGGTCACAAGGCGGGTGATCGTGTGTTACAGGGTGTCGCTGCCATCCTAACCGAGACGTTACGTCTACCCGACAAAATTGGTCGCTACGGTGGCGAAGAATTCTTGCTGGTGATGCCCGAAACTGGGCTTAATGAAACGTCCAAGATTACAGAGCGCATCCGTCAGCAAGTCAGTGAAAGCGAATTCGACATCGGCGACCGAAAGGTGACGCTGACAATAAGTATCGGTGCGGCACTGTTCGAGAAGGGCGAGGATTTGGAGCAGCTCGTGTCACGCGCCGATCGTGCGCTCTACCGAGCCAAGGCATCAGGGCGCAATTCGGTAGTGACTAGTTGAAGCCGCTGGCTTGATCACTCAAGCATTGCTTCTACCACCGCGCTCCATCCCAGTCCTAAGTTTGTCCGGTTGTAGCCACCACCGCCCATAGCAATAATCCTGCCCTGGCAGAATTCATCGGCGATAGCGCATAGGCGTCTAGCGGCATCACCATGGGCAGCCGGTGTGAACTGCATATGCGTGATGGGGTCACCCTTGATGCTATCGGCACCGGCCTGTAATAAGATGATTTCCGGTTTCGCGGCCCGCACGAATTCCTCGACTTGTGGCCACACCCGATGGAACGCGTCATCATCGGATCCCGGCATCATTGGGATGTTCAACTTGGTATCTTTGGCGGCGCCCTTGCCGGTTTCGTGCGCAAAGCCGGTGCCAGGGTAAAGAAAGCGACCGTCCTCATGAATATCGGCGAAGATGAGATCGGGGTCTTCCTCGAAGGCATAGAACACCCCATCACCGTGATGGGCATCGATATCTACGTAGGCCACCCGCTTCAACCCATATTGGTTGCGTAGCGCTTCGATCAAGACCCCGGGATCGTTGAATACACAAAATCCTGCCGCCGAATCCCTACGCGCATGATGTAATCCTGCGATGGGTACGAAGATGCGTGGGCTTTCACCCGACATGATGTGAACCAGACTATTCAAGCCGGAACCGACAACGTAGGAAGTCGCTTCGAACACACCCTTGAAGGCCGGTGTGTCGCCATAGTCTAAATAGCCGTTACCGGTGATCGACAGTTGTTTTACGCGATCAACATATTCGCGGGTGTGAAATTGAAGAATTTCGTCTTCTGAGCAACTGGCGGGGGTGGCAACGCGAGCACGCTTATCAAGTCCCTGTTTAACGGCTTCACGCCAAAACGCGTCCATGCGATCTGGACCGAATGGATGGCCCTCACCGAAACCGTAACGGCCAAGATTTTCGCCGACATATACTTGCATAACCATAGCTGTGATTATATCGACAAACGCTAGCGTTTAAACGCTATAAATCTTCGTATTAGCGGTCATGCTGTCAGGACGTGGGCTAGGAGTCTGTCATAAAAGGAGCGATGATGTTCCAAGTAGTCGCGCAGTTGCGGCGCACGCGTGGCTGCACCAGCCCGGATCGTCGACTGCCGCCATCAAGCCCGGATCAAGGCATAATAGGGATGTGCGGACGCGGCGCACAACGGAATACCGCGAATCGATTCGATAAGCGATAAGGCTGTGAAAAACGAAAAACTACTGATTCTGGTCGATGGTTCGTCCTATCTGTACCGTGCCTACCATGCCATGCCACAGTTCACGAATTCGCGTGGCGATCCTACCGGCGCCGTGTACGGCACCATCAACATGTTGCGCAAACTGCTTGCTGACTATGACCCCGCCTATGTGGCGGTGGTATTCGACGCCAAGGGTAAGACCTTTCGTGACGAGCTGTTTCCGGCGTACAAGGCCAATCGCCCGCCCATGCCCGATGAGCTCAGGGCACAAGTCAAACCTATTTACAACATTCTTCGTGCCATGGGGTTGCCGCTATTGATACTAGAAGGGGTCGAGGCCGACGACGTTATTGGCACCTTGGCGGTTCAGTCAACCGATGCTGGACTAGATACGTTAATCTCCACCGGCGACAAGGATATGGCGCAATTGGTTAACGATCATGTCACGCTGATCAACACGATGAATGACCACAAATTGGATGGTGCCGGCGTAAAGCAGAAGTTCGGCGTACCTCCAAAACGCATCATCGATTATCTCACCCTTATCGGCGATTCGGTGGATAACATCCCCGGCGTTCCCAAGGTTGGTCCCAAGACTGCCGCCAAGTGGTTGCAAGAATATGGATCGCTCGATGAGATTATCGCTAATGCCGATGCTGTCGGCGGCAAAATTGGCGAGAATCTACGGGCATCGCTCGAGCAACTCCCACTGTCGCGAAGGCTCACTACCATAAAGTGTGACGTAGCGCTCGATCACAAACCGACCGACCTTAAGCGACAACCTCAGGGTGAGGCGGAACTAAGAAAGATCTTCGCGGAGTTAGAGTTCAAGAGTTGGCTGGCTGAACTGGGTGGCGCAGAGCGACCGCAGACCGACACAAACGCGGCCGGTAAGTATGACACACTGTTGGATGAATTCGATGTGGACGCCTGGATCGATCGGCTACGAGCCAGTGAACTGTTTGCTATCGACACCGAGACTACGGGTCTCGATGCTATG
>JAOTYM010000162.1 GCA_029861845.1 Gammaproteobacteria bacterium
CTGACAAATGGCACCCTCAACGGCTCATCCCAAGCCGGCAATCTGACCTTTGCGCATACAGACAAGGTAGACATAACCGCGGTTTTCGACGGGAGCGGTAACCACAAATGGTGGCGTGTTGTGATGCCGTTTGCCTTGCAGTATGCACAGAACGTTTTGGATCTAGAGATTTGGGTTTTAGATGAAAATTTCACCGCTAGCTATACGGCGGTTGCTGCGGACAAAATCCAGGTGGCGGGCGTGGGGCTCGTATTGCTGCCTTACAATAAGTCTGTCAGCTTGCAATCTATCGGCTATGATGGCACAACATCCGTGACGGGCGCCCGCTGGCTTGTCAAATACGGCACAACCGAAATGGACAACCCAACAGACAATAACGACGATGCGCACTCGGGTTTCATGAGTCTCGGGCTGGGCGCCAACACAAAAACACTTGGGGATGCGAATGGGTGGATGCATGGTTACTATGCACCCCAATACCCCGACATAATTCCCGGCGTTCCGTCGGTCAGATACGACGAATATTTGATGATCGAATTCCACGACGACGAAAACGCCCTCGGTCAATTCGATATGTCCAACCTCTGGATCGGTAACGCCTGGACGCCCTCGATCAACATACGAGACGATGACTTTTCTATCGAGCCGTGGGATATGTCGGAGCGCAGCGTATCGACACCTACCGGCCAGGAATACACTGCAGCACATAATGCGCCGCGCGCGTTTTCTATGACGTGGCGTTATGCCTCTAAGGCCGATGCCCTGGGAGATTTTATGGCGCTATCCGCCAAGGTCGGGAAGCACTCCCCCGTGCTGGTCGTTGTAGATCCCGACGAAGCCGCTTATGGTCAAGAGCTGATGCTATACGGCCGTGCCACGAATTTGCAGGTGGTCAGCCTGCCGTATAGCGCCACGCTTGGCGGTACGGGGTGGGGCATAAATATGCGCGTTCGGGAGTTAATCCCCTGATAATTGTTTCCGCTGCATGTTGTCTCAGCGGTCGGCTCGGGTCGCTAATTGTGGCGTTGCCGCGATATAGATGTTGTTTCCCGGCTCCTCAGCGGGGCGGCGATGCGCTGTTGTCTCAAGTGGCAGCATGTGGCGGATTTCCCGCGGCCTGGCCGGCCGTTGTTAAAGCGTGGGCGAAAGGGACGGCGACATGGCCGGGAACATAGGACGCGATCCCGACACGGGGAAGATAATCATAACCCGAGGTATGGCATGGGTGATTACCATTATCATAGCAATCGCCTCGGGCGCCTTCGGGTCTTTCATGCTGCCAACGTTTGTTCGTGGCATATCGATTAGTCAGGCATTCGCCATCCACGAAGAGAACATCCACACCACGATAGATAACCGCCTGGACTTTCTGTATCGCTGGGGACCGGAAACGGGACCGCGACTAACGTCTAAATACAAAGACGAACATGCTGTTCGACACGACGTAGACCGTCGGTTGCTTGTCGAAGAACTGTCAGAAATAAACGAGCGGTTGACGCGGATAGAAACTACGCTAGGAGTGGACGGTCGGCGCTCGGGTCGACAGTGATTAACTCGAAGTGGACCAGATCATAAAATGTCTGGTCGTTAAGATCATAATCTCGGTCCCAATCCCCGCCCCACCTAATCGGGATTCGTAGGGCATTCGCTTGCCCTTGGACATAACCGGAGAAGTGGTAAAACCTCTCAGTGTCTTGCCAATCAATCGGGTAAGGCGCTACGTCTACGGCTTCGCTCGGCGTTGTGTTGTGGCGCCCGAAAGGCCAGCGCAACTTGGATAACCCCTGACGGTACAGCTCGTTTTGCCGCTCTTCGTCGCGGTGTCCTTCCAAGATCGTACAGTCATACTGTCGCACTACGTGCGTAAACAGTTGTACTAGCCGGTCGTCACAGGTGTTTAGTTGGCGCCGGCTGCGAAGCGAGAAAAACGGCATTATGCGGCAATCACAGCGCCAGCCATCGCCGCCCGTCGCACCAGTAAAGAACGGAGCGTGCACCGAAGAAATCGTCGAAGCGCACCGCGAGCATCGTAGACCATAGCTCGGCGTCGCATTCGATCCGCGAGAATTGCTGTTCAGTTAGCGGAATCAAATGGAGCGCCCGCGCGGTTTCCGTATTGGTGATTTGCACATTTTCCGGCGCTTGTGCGTCAACTGCGCTCACGTCAAAAAGCACAGATCCCAATAGTGCTATCGCTATTACCGCAGCGCCAGTGAATCCCGAAAACATCAAAAGGTATCTTGGTGTTGGTTTCATTCGCTAATCTCCGTTATCCACGATAGGGCACCATAGGCGATGCCCCACACTACGGCGTAACTACTCTGTTCTGGCGTCACATTGTCAGCAAATGCCGCGATCACTCCGTCTCGCTCGATACCGGCATTACCGGCCATAGTGCCGTAGCGTAACCTCTCGACTGGACCGTCTCCCCCTAGACTCTCAAACCGGAGCGCTCGCTTCGGGTTAGGCTGTTCGGCCACCAACAGGCGAGTGCCGCGCGTTTGGCGTAATTCGCTGCGCCCCCATAGGTATTTTCGGCCATCTAACCAAGTGTCGCCGTTGTCGATGCTGACATAGCGCAGCATGCGACGAAATACGACAATGGGGGCAGCAAGACGCGAAACCTTGGCGCCATCTACTCCCGTTATCACGGTCTCGATTGTCACCTCGCCGTTTGGCAGTATACCCCCGGATGTTTCAAAAATAAACGGCCCGGGTCGAACGCCATTACGGCTCATATACGGGCGTACGCGTGCACTCCACCATGTTGTGCCCGCCTCAAAATGCAGACACCGCGGCAGGTTCGGGCCGTTGTATGGCCCGCCCTGGCGTGTTGCATAACTCCCGCCCTGGTGCACGTTTTCTGCTGTGTTGCTGGCCGTTTCGACCACCTGACAACAGTCGTCAGCACCCTCGGCTCCCGGTCTTGTGTGCGGGCGCTTTGCTTCTGGCGTCAGCCGGCGTCCAGTCGGGTCCTGTATTTCTAGGATCTGTCCGCCTTGGCCGATCCTAAGCGTTAGTCGGCGTGTTTTGGGTACGGTGCTCGGCGCCTTGACTACCGCACAAGTTACGTCAGCGATGGGCAGTAAGTTGGTATAGGGCACTGGTAGGGCTATGCGTTGTCGATTTGAACAATCAGGTCGTTTAGAGCGGTGGTGTCGATTCTGGTGCGCGGAAAGTGGTCTGTCCGCAGCTCGACTCCGCGCTTTATGTAGCTTTTCGCCCGCGCTACTGCGGCGCCCTTTGAACAGCCGAGAGCCGTTGCTACGTCCTCCAGTGACCCATTCCCCTGCCAGGCCGTTACGAATTCCTCCGGCGTTGTGTTTGTGCGTACCATCTTTTTATATCTCCTCAGATAGTGCCCAGGCCGATTACCAGGGCAAAGATTGCAAAAATTGACCACCAAAAAAGTGACACCGCGAACGCGCGGAAGGTTCGCCAGATAGCGGCGCGTGGCCTCTGTCCGCGGTGCCACCGAATCACTAAACGCTGCCGGAATCGTGACGGCTGGTAGGTGATGGCGTGGATCAATCCGGCCTCCCCATGGCGAGAATCTCCTCAAGCCCATGGCCAAGGACCTTGCATATCGCGAGCACCGAAGACAGCCTAACGTCCTGTTCCGTGTTTTCCACCCGGTACACCGTGTTCGTCTCTAGAGCGGCCCTAGACGCCAAATCTAGGCCGCGAAGGCCCTGTTTGACGCGGGCCGCATGTACACCTGACCCGAGTCGGCGCCGCTCTGCGGCTGTGTCAATCTCTACCATGTCCAGAACGCTAACATCTCTTTATATATAGTGTCAAGCATTACGCGCGCCGTAATATGATTAATGTGCTTGACTTTACGTAGCGCATGCGTTTAGACTGCTCTCGACGACGAAATACTCAGGCACTCATAGAAAGGGGTAAGGCCATGACACGAAACGAAGCGTGGTCAAGCACAACGCTGAGGCTATACACTGAGCACTGCGCCCGCGCCCTGGACTACGCCGAGGATGGCATAGACCACGACCGCGACACCTACGCCCCCGGCATCGTCGCGCACGCCATCCTTCAGGCGGTCGGAGAGCAAACACAGAAAGTCGAGCGCGACCTAACAGACGCCGAGACAGACGAGGTAATGCGGCGGGTGGTCGCGGCACTCGTCGAAAACGGTCGAGAATTCCGCGGCAAGCACGAACCGCCAACGAACACGAATCACGCCGCTACCGGCTTAGAGATCGCCCGCGACTATCTAGCCTTCTATCCGTTCGGTTTTCAAAAGGGTGCGCGGTTTGAGGTGGAGCTAGTAGACGGCAACTTGTCAGCCATTATTGATTATCTGTGGGTTGGGTATGAGGATGGCGACGAGTTGGCGCCGCAGACGCTTGTAATCCGAGACTATAAATCGTCGTGGGCGGCTGGTCCTGGCGAGCTAGAAACGCTGCAGCGGAAAATACAAGCGCTGGTCGCACTCGCTGCGTATCCAGACGTCGACAAGGTTCGCCGCGAGGTAGTCAACCTGCGAACGGGCGCCGTCTACGCGGATGAGATTTGGCCGAAAGAAGAGTATGACCGCAAAAGGCTGGGCGAATGGGGCGCGGATATAGACGCTATTATCAGAGCCGTCCCGAAGCGTGGCGGCAGTGGTCGGCCGGCAACGCCAGGAGCGCGCTGCATGGGCTGCCCCTACTGGCTGACGTGTGACGAAGCGTACCCGGCTGCAATGCTGGACGAAGATATGCCAAACACGCTGGAGAATGTCGCCGCGGCCTACGCAATCTGTAAGGCATTTGTCAAAAATGCCGACAAGGTATTGCGAAGTGCTACGAAAGAGCAACCCATAGAGACGGCCGGCTCCCGAATTGGCTATCAAGCCGTTAAGCGCCGCGAGCTGGCTGACGACGCAGCGCGGCGCATCCTCGACTACTGGACGGATGCCGGCGGGCAACCGTTTGGACTGATTAAATCTCTAAACCTAGGCGTGCGGAATGCCGAAAATATGGCTAACGCGCTTTTTGCCGACAAAAAAAGCCGCGAACAATTCCTTGAGGAAGTGATACAGGAATATGCCGCGCGGCGATTCGGAATGTGGAGGGGGAAGCTATGATTCCGCAAACCTATGAAACGCTCGGCCTCAAGGGTGACCGCGTTCCGGTTGGCGCTGTTCTCCGGATTGGCCGGAAAATGGCCCAGCATTCGGGCGCACCTGGCGAACGCGACCGCTTCTATATCGTCGAACCTATCGAAAGCCCTTTTGAGATACAGCGGCGCGGCAAAAAGGTTGACGTCGGACAGCGCGCACCGCATCCCGATTTTGCAGCCTTCAATTCGGCGCCGCCTGAGCATAGACGCGTCATCCGCGGTAACATCGTGCATCACCGTGTTGTCGACTGCTGGCAGGTTCGCCTTTCTGCGCAGGTTTTAGGGCAGCCCTTCCCGACACACCCCAATCGCCGGCCTGGGTGCTACTCAGAGGACGGAAAGACCTACAAGCGCTATCTAGGCGACTCAGAAACCGGCGAAGAAATGTGGGGCGAGGGGCCATGTCCCAACCGGCTGTGTGAATACCGTCAATCAACAAACCTCAAATGTAAGCCGCTGTGCCGGCTGTGGTTTCTGCCGCGGTGGGAACGCGACAAGTACCTGCCGCAGCCTCTAATGCGCTACGTTACCAGTTCGTGGAATACGGCTGAAAACATCACCGGGTTGTTTAACCACGTCGACGAACAAGCGCGCAGTTTTGGCTTGGGGCAATATTCGCTCTTTGGGTTACCTTTTATCCTGAACCTATCGCAGAAAACTGACCGCCGAAAGGGCCGCGTCTACCCAGTTGTTACGATGACGACAGACGGGGACTTGGTGGCGTTTTTCAGGCGACAGCGACTAGCTCTCGACGACGCGGGAACCGCACCGCAGATAGCCGGCGCATTAGAAGCCGCAGAAAACAAGGCCGATATAATCGACGCAGACGCAGCCGAGATACTACCTCCGGTTGTGCCTCGATCCACGACAGAGAGAGGAGTACCGAAAAATGGCTAAAAACTTCCTGTTCGGGACCTGCTGGGGACCGGAACTGTCACCGCATGGCGAGCGTTCCGGGGCGCTGCCATGGTTCAATTCGGCAATGAACGCCGTCAAGATCGGGACTCGTGGCGCGGATGGGCTGACGGGTCCGTGTGCATATACCGACCTGGAGATTCAGGGGGACGTTGACCTCGAGGGCGCACTCGACCGCGCAGCCAATGCGAATCGGCATGTGATATTGGCTCACGTCCTCGCCAGCGATGACGGCGGATATCACCGTGGTGGTACCTTCGGCACCGGAGCTAACTTCGGGCGGTTGGTTCAAGAGATTGAGCGACGGTGGCCCAGCCTGCTGCTCGCCGTGCAGATTGCGAACGAGCCACAGGTCCGCCACTTGTTTACGTCGCATTCCTACGCGAACGAAGTTAGCAGGGCGGCAGATCATGTCCCAGCCGGGCTCCCCATCGTTATTGGCATGGTGAGCGTCAGGAATGACCGCTCTATCGACGCTGATTTCGCCGTGCCGGCCTACCAGGCGTTGATCGCTAAGCGTCGCGAGAT